>CAZQIJ010000612.1:0-2644 GCA_964592955.1 uncultured Anaerolineaceae bacterium | reverse complement strand
GCTTCTGGATTTCCTGCGGGTCAACCTCCGCCACTGAGGCAGGCGTCATGCTCAGGCGTTCTCCCACGTCTGGCGCAATGCGCCGCAGCACACCGATATCCGCCGCGCTGATGGGAAATTCCAGCGCGAGACGGCGCACCGGGTCGCGCCACACCTGGTACGGGATCCCTTTGTCGTTCGCCATGCCACGCAGCACCAACGCCCCGTTGACCAGCGCCTGAATGCGGATTTCGTCCATGAGGCGGGATTTGCCCACACCGCTCTCGCCCGCCAAAAAAACCGCATGTCCCTTCCCGGTCAGTGCCGCGCGAAGATACGCGTTAAGCTGCGCTATTTCTGCGTCGCGCCCCACAAATACAGAGGCCTGCAAGAAGCTTTCACGCGTCGCCACGGTCTCGATCGGAAGCGGTTCACCGATCGCCTCGCTCAGATCACGGATGACCTGCTCCGCATCGCTGTAACGATCTTCGGGGCGTTTCGCCAACAACCGCCGGATCACCCCGGCGACGGGATGCGCCAGCAGAGACGGCATCCCCATTTCATTTCTGTCGGGTAGGCCCAGGTCATCTTCGCTTATGCGCCGCGTGGCCTCGTCCTGCGATGGCGGTATGGGGGTGTTCATCAGGTGCTCGGTCGGATCCTCGTGCAGGATCTGGAAGATCATTTTCGTCATGTCTGTCACGTCAAACGGATGATGCCCCACAATCATCTCGTACAGCATGACCCCCACCGCATACAGGTCAGATGCTTCGGTTGGACTGTGCCCGGTGAGTATTTCCGGGGCCATATAGGCCGGTGTGCCTGTGACGATGTCGTCCTCATAGGTGATCTTGCTGCGCTGTTTTGCCAGCCCGAAATCCAGCACGCGCACCTCATCCAGATCCTTACCCGTAACCAGCACGTTGCCGGGCTTAAGGTCGCGGTGGATCACGCCGCGTCGGTGCAGGTAGAGCAGTGCCTGCAGCACCTGGACGATCAGCCGGGTTTTTTCGAGCACGGGGCGCGCTGCCGCTGCTTCCAGCAGGGTGCGCGGTGCATCCAGCAGCGTCATGGTGTAATACGGCTACTGGTCAGGGGTAAAGCCGTAATCCAGCACGCTGATGATGTTGGGATGCCGCAGCGATGCCAGGATTTCAAATTCATGGGTCAGGGCAACATGCAGCTCCTGCGTCCCGTCCAGTGCCAGCTTCTGCACCAGTTTGAGCGCAACCTCCCGCCCGGTGAGACGGTCCAGCGCGGCATACACTTCCCCCATGCCGCCTTTTCCCAGCCTGTGCTTCAGCAAATAGCGCGTATTCAGGATATTCATGTAGTCTGTCATTACGCCTCTCCAGTAATGGTTACCGCCATGATACCATACCTTTCGAAATGCATTTCGACAGACTCGGCAATTTCTCACACCTGGTTCGCTTCCCTCCATGACCGCCTGGCCACCCGCCTGCGCGCCACATCCAGCGCGCTGCCCTCAAAACCAGATCATGCGCGAGACCCTTCCATACGCGCATCCTCACAGCGTACAGGTTGACGACTGAGCGCAGACGATGCGCTTTTTCGGCCTCATGGCAACCGCCTTCGCCAACGCATCACCCCCGCTTTCCCGAAGCACCCGGTCATCTGCCGCCGCGCGCCTTTCCTCTGATGAAAACAGAACCGGATCAAGCGCGCGTCCCTGTGCGGCGTCACGCAAGCACTGCGAAGCAGGACAGAGGCGAGCCAGGACCTGAACAGTTCGACAGGTTCATAGTAAACATCGGTTCTGTGAATTGCCGCGCATCGCTTCGTGATACTGGCGCGCACAGGATTACAAGTAAGGGACCAACCTGGTCATTTTGGGTAATCTGGCCGTGTCGAAGGAGTTACGTCAGGTGGGTACTCGCGTGAAGCAACACGCGAACGGGACTACCCACAGAAACTGTGGGCATCACGCAAAGCGACCAATCTGATGTGCAATTATGCGATCCAAAAGGCCGGGAGCGATAAGCTGTGCCCACAGGCCGAGCTTGCCCTGGGCCGTCATCACGATTTCGCGCTGGCGACGTTGGGCTGCACGCAGAATGATTGTCGCGCAGGTCTCCGGTGACATTGCGCCGCTAGGCATCCGTTTGTCCGCACCAAGCGGCTTGCCATCCGGCCCGATGCTGTTGGCACGCGCCGCTGTGTCGATAAAGCCAGGGTACGCCACCGTCACACTGACCCCGCTGCTCGCGAGTTCGATGCGCAGCGCGTTGAAGAAACCGCTCATGGCGTGCTTGCTGGCGACGTAACCGGTTTCCAGGGGCAGCCCGAATTTTCCACCCAGGCTGCACACAGCCACGATGCGCCCGCCCGTTTGTTTGAGGTAGGGCAGTGCGGCGTGGGTGCAGTACAGGCTGCCAAAGTAGTTGACCTGCATGATTCTCTCGAACGGGGTAAGATCGGCGTAGTCCGTAAAGCGGCCTTCCAGACTGAGGGCGGCGTTGTTCAGCAGCATATCGACCCGGCCAAAGTGCTCGGATGTCCGCTCGATCAGGTTGGTACAGGCGGCCTGCTGGCTCACATCGGTCGGTACAACGAGCGTTTCCGCGCCGCGTTCCCGGCACGCCTCCGCAACGGTGTGCAGCCTGGCCTCTGTGCGCGCGGCCAGCACGAGCACACGCCCCGGCGC
>CAZQIJ010000611.1:0-2649 GCA_964592955.1 uncultured Anaerolineaceae bacterium | reverse complement strand
GTTTCAGTACCCTCAATCGGGTCGATTGAACCGGAAACGCGGAGCCGCCGCCGCCACCACTGGCGCAGTTCAGGTTTCAGTACCCTCAATCGGGTCGATTGAACCGGAAACCAATTTCGGTCTCGGTCAGTTCGGCTAGCCTTAAAGGTTTCAGTACCCTCAATCGGGTCGATTGAACCGGAAACTGTTGGAAATCACCGAGCAGTCCTCGCGCAGCAATCGTTTCAGTACCCTCAATCGGGTCGATTGAACCGGAAACAGACATGGTCGAGATTAGAGATTACACGTTTAACGCGTTTCAGTACCCTCAATCGGGTCGATTGAACCGGAAACCCGTTAGAAATTCCAGTATAGCCCTGATAGAGAAGACCTGCAAGTAGCATTTTCGGGCGTTTGCAGGCCTTTTTGTGGGCTGCGGAGTCAGCCGTTATCGTGAATTTGGCACCGGAACAAGGCCTTCTGACGCAACTTGCAGACCGTCAAAAAATGCAGGGGAGTTGCGTCAAACATCGTTGCAGAAGCGTCTGAACTCACACGAGCTGCAATAGTTGCGGTTCTGAGGTGGATCAGGCATCATTTCCTGTTCAACCATCAGCCGGATGGCCGCCATCGTCTCCATGACCTGCATCCGCAGTGCCTCAGTGATGACGATTTTCACCAGTTTGCGCAGAGGGATCAGGTAAAGGTAACCCCGCGAAACGGTGACCTGTTCCAGGGACTCAAGCAGAATTGCATAGGCTGTCACCTGCACCTTGTAGTGGTGACTGGCTTGTCTGGCCAGTTTGTAATCCACGGGAAAAACTTCACCGTCTGCAGCATACACCACTTCATCAACAATACCTGTAAGGCCCAACGCCTCGTCTGTCATCCGCACGTCAAAACGGCGTTCTCCCTTGAGTACATCATACCCATGCAGGGTCCGCCGTATGGCTCGCGCCTGCTCTTCCTCGTGCGCGTCTCTGCCCGCGTCCATTTTGTAAGTTCGGGGACGTACATGTGGCAGACAGCGTTCATAGTAGATGACGCGCGCACAGTACATAAACTGCTTGATATCGGTCACGGTGAGCAGGTTGCTGTCATCGAGCATCGTTCGCGACCTCAATTCTGCGACCCCAGTCCTGGGCCGCAATGGGCACAAGCTGAACACGTCCGCTCTCATTCCCAAGCAGATTTCGAACCCTCAGCATCAGTTCCTCCTGAAGATTTCGGTTAAGCTGACCATAGAATGCCGAAAACTGGATGCGATCCAGCCCATAGTCCTCGCAGGCCATCGCAATTTTGGTACGGATGCGGTCGTTGGTGATGTCATACAACAGGATAAGATGCATACTCACTGCTCCGCCTTATAGGGTTGATAGCTTTCACGCGTGCCTCGCACAAATGCTGCAATCTGCCGCGCCTGCATCTGAATGACCTGGCGCAGTGGATGGCGCTGCCCCTGGTATCGCACCCCAGCGTCCAGATGCTGCAGAATGCGCTCGGCGAAACCGCGTCGGGTCGCTTCGCTCAGCAGTCCTTCATCGTCCTGTTCAACGATGAAGCTGCGGGCAGCGAGGCCGAAAACGACGCGGTCAACTGCCGTCTGCCGGAATTCCTCTATGAAATCCAGCACAAGGCTTGGCTTTCCTGGGCGATCCACATGGATATATCCCGCGTAGGGGTCTAGCCCTGCCAGAACCAGCGCGCGTTCAATCTGACCATAGAGGATGCCGTACCCGTAATTCAGCAGGCTGTTGATCGGATCGGTGGCACCGCGTCCGATTCGTCCTGTCCAACCATAACTATCAGGGATAACCTGTCGGACTGCACGCCAGTACACCTTCGCAGCATTTCCTTCTGCCGCCAGCAGAGATCCGCGTGCATCGTCCACTGTCTGTGCCTGAATGCGGTCAATCCAGGCCAGATGATCACGAACTTCACCCGCACTGAGGTTCAGTTCCTGTCCCTGTGGCGTATCTTTGCGGGTCTTCGCCAGATACTTCAGTGTCACAGCCTGGTTGTTGATCTTCCCGGCAGCAAATGCACACCCCAGCAAAACCCCACGCGCATCGTCATAGGCGCGCAGTTGCTCCCGGCGGGTGATTACCGTGCCAATCAACCCGGATGAATATACGCTTGCGTAGGGTTCTCCCGATGGATCAACGAAAAAGATGGGAATGCCACGCGTGCAGCAGCTTTGCAGCGCATCAGCAGAAATGCTCACACCCAGGCTCAGCACATGTACGGACTCCAGGTGAAGCAGCGGTGCCTGCGCCAGCGTTTCACCTTTTTTGGTTACCTTCAGGCGTTCACTGTATTTGCCGATATGACAGCCATACGCGTCCGCAATCAGGTTCTGAACAAGAGGCATAAAAAACCTTTCGATGTCGGTTGACGTTACTTTCACCGTACATCGAAAGGTTTGCAGGTACTGCAATGTGAAGATGAGACTTTTCCGCCTGCCTCACCCGTTCACTTCACCTTACGGCATAACCCGATACCACCCATTCCCCTTAACGGCATCCTTGCCCACATGCAGCGACTGTCCCCACAGAATCCAGGGGACAATTCCGGCCAGGTTACCTTCCCAGCGGACGACTCCCGTCAATCCGCTGATGGGAGTCATAGTGCCACTGCGGCGGCTGCCGCTGAAGGCTTCCACCCAGGCGG
>CAZQIJ010000610.1:0-2651 GCA_964592955.1 uncultured Anaerolineaceae bacterium | reverse complement strand
AGTGCCGGCACTGCTGGCGGCCACATCTTCTGTGACTGTGTGGCCGCCAGAGGCTCATCCCTGGCTATTCACCACAGTCGGCGAAAGCACTCAGATCGATAATCCACAAGCCGCCAGCATGACCATTCGCAGCCAGGGCGAGCTGACTGCCATCGGGCGATGGCCACATCCAGGCCCGATCATCGCTGGTGAGGTTCAGCGGCAGCGCGGCCAGGCTCGTCAGCTCGGCTTTGTCTGTGCTGTAGCATTCGAGGCGCGCTTCGTCATTGACGAGACGCACCACATAGATCCAGGACCCCGCTGCGCCCTGCTCAAGGTAAACCGGCGCGGGATAATTATTGCCAGGTGGCACGGCCTCAAACAGCAGTTCAGTTGTGTCGTACAGTACCGATTTCAGGTAATAGCCGGTCACGCCGTCGAGGGTGGCCGTGATAATCACACGCTCGCCATCCGGGGTTACACCGGGGACGGTGAATGAAGGGGTCACTTCGTCTATGCTTTGGCCAAGAATACGCGTGTTAAGATCGGTCAGGAAGTAGCGCACCGGGTCGCCATATGCGCCGAAATAATACGGCATAAAACGGTCTTCCTGCAGCCAGTGAATGCCGTGCAGGCTGAAGCGTGCCATATTCCCGGCAGACATCACCCGCCGATACGATCCGTCAGGTTCAGCAGTCACCAGTACATTGAGGTCATTCTGGTACACCATGCGCCGCCCTGAGGGATGAAAGCTGAGGTATGAGCGCTCAAACAGCGCATCCTCCTGAAGACCCGTCTGGCGGCGCATCGCTTCGGTAATGTACTGCGTGTCTGGATGCGCATCAATGGTGATGTCCTCACCGGTGGTATCGGTTGTGTACCATTTCAGGCGAGAAAAAACCTGCGCGTCGCAGCCAACCCCAAAACGCAGGCTGGTATCGCTGAGCCACTCGACCGCGACAACCTCAGCATCACTCAACTGCGTGATCCCCGCGCTACTGCTGGCAAAGGGGTTTGCGGCTGTGGCTGGTACGGCCCGGGCTTCAGGGATGATTTCGACGCGGTCGATGGTGCTTTCCTGCTCAAACAGATCCAGCACGGCAGAAAAATGCAGCGATTCTGCAGGTTGCAGCGTCAGATCCAGCAGCGCTGTTCCGCAGGCATTGACCGGGTATCCCACCCCCTCCCCCACCAGCGCATCTGCGGCGTCATAAGCCTCGGCAAAAAGCGTAATCCCGGTATAGGCCTGGCTGCCGGTGTTTGCCAAAGCCCCTTCCACCACCTGCACTTCCAGTCCAAAGGGATCACGCTGCGTGCTAAGGCCGATGTTTTCGGGGATAAGGTCGCTGGCGGCATCCTGTGCCATAACAGAGCGAACGACCATCATCAGTAACAAGGTAATGACTACACTTCGCATGGGTGCCTCAATCCACCTCTGCAGATCAGATGGGTTGAGTTATAGCACAGTTGAAACAGGGGGCATAGGGAACATCCACAGGGCATTCATCTATGGTGAATGCCCACAAACGCTGCCATCAGTTAACGGTGGAACCGGTAAGGAACTTGCGCAGGGTATCGCCGATTTTGTTGTCGCGCAGGTAGGCGATATGGTCGCCGGAAAACGGCCTGGGCTGGAGGTTAAAGTGGGTGACAAGCGCATTATCCTTTACCACGTTGGGAACTGCCAGCAGATCCAGCAGGCTGGTGGTCACAGGTGAACCGGGGAGCAGTTTCTCCATAATGAAGACCGGTGCGCGCAGCAGGCCGACCGGCGCAGGCACCATCACACGGCTTGTGCCCAGCGCATTCAGGATTCGTTTCTCGATCTCGCCCAGCGTCAGCACTTCCGGGCCGCCCAGCCCAAGTTCTTTGCCGATGGTCGTGTCGTCATCCAGGCTGAGCACAACAGCTTCGACAACATCATAGACCGAGACCGGCTGAAATTCGGCTTTGCCGCCGCCGATCAGGGGAAACACAACAGGGGTCAACCGCACAAGACGCGCGATCGAGTTGAAGAACTCGTCCTGCGGGCCAAAAATGGCGGAGGGACGGAGCGCCGTCCAGCGTTGGGTATGGGCAGCAACATAGTCCTGCGCGCGCCCCTTGCTCTTCAGAAAGCGGTACGGCAGGCTGCTGTCTGCACCGTTCTGGCTCATGTTGATAAAACGCGGCACGCCAGCGGTGTTCGCCGCGTCTACCACGTTGATCGTCCCCTGATAATTGATGTCCTCGTAGGTCTGGCCGCCCTTTTCGATGGCGATAGCAACCAGATGGACGACGGCAGACACACCGTGCATAAGACCTTCCAGACTTCTGCGGTCTGCCACATCACCCTGAACAATCTCGACCTTATCCTGAACGTCGGCAAGCCGCTTGTGCGCTTTTTCCACATCGCGCACCATAGCCCTCACCGGCTTACCCAACGCAACCAAGCGCTTGACCGTGTTATTCCCAACGTACCCCGCGGCACCTGTCACCAGAATCGTCATGTCAGTCATCTCCAGTAGGGTCAATTCCAATAGAACCAAGCACAAGATACGTGTTTTGGTTTCCTGAGTCCAATATCGGCAGTCTTTCCCCTGAATGCGCGGGATTGTATAGACCGACAATGAGCGTGTAGTGAGTCACTGTTAAATTATCAGGAATCATTACGGCGTGCTGGTCGATAATGG
>CAZQIJ010000609.1:0-2654 GCA_964592955.1 uncultured Anaerolineaceae bacterium | reverse complement strand
GTGTTTGCGCAGCCAGGCGTGCCGGAAACCACGCAGGAAGCGACGCGCAGCGCCCAGGCGCTGACATTGATCCCGGCACAGATTACGAGCGGATCAACCCTGACCCTGCTGACCAGTGCGAACATTTTTCGTGCGGGGCAGGTGGTGCGTCTGAGAGGGTATGGAGACCTCACACCCACCGTTCAGAATGAAACCACGCTGACGGTGACTATTCCGCCTGGTGTGCCGCCAGCCAGTTATGAAGTGCTGGTGCGCGATTCTGGCGGGGTTGTGGCGCGCAGCAGCGTTATGCTGCTGGTGGAAACCACCGTGAACCCGCCGCAGGAACAGGTGCCAACACCGTATGTCGGGCGTCCTTCGCTGGTTGCGCGCAACTTTAATGTTAATCCGTCCCAGGTTGCGCCGGGAGAAACCGTCATCTTCTCTTTTGAGGTTGTCAACCAGGGACTGCAAACCGCGCAGGGGGTCACCGCTTCGCTGGACTCTGGCGGGGCATTTGTCCCAGCCGCAGGACAGTCTGCCGCGCTGCTGCCGGATATTCCGCCAGGGGCAACCGGTGTTGTGTCGCTTTCGGCTGTGGCAACCAGCGGGGCAGAAGCTGGCCCCACCAGTGTGCCCATCACGATCTCGTACCGCGACTTTTCCGGCGAGAATTACACCGCAGAAGCACAGCTCGGCGTCACCATTCGCCGGGTGACCCAGGTACCGCAGCTTTCGCTGGCGCGCTACCAGTATAACCCTACACCGGCGCGCCCCGGAGAAGCGCTGACCCTGACGGTGCTCATCACCAATACCGGGACCGAGACCGCGTCTCAGGCTCAGTTGCGGGTTGCCGGTGACGGTGTTCTTCTGGCGGGGCCGCAGGGCGATCTGTTCCCGTTGGGCGAACTGGAACCAGGCGCGAGTGTTGGCCTGGATATTCCGCTCATCGTCAGCCCTGGCGCTGCGCCTGGCCCACAGGCCCAGCCCTTCACCATAACGTTTGTGCAGGATAACGAAGCGCAGCAGGTCGAAAGCAGCATGACCATTAACGTGGCGCGTGTTGTTGAAAATGCGCCTACGATGCTGCTGCGCGCCTATGAGGTGGATCGTGACCCACTCGAACCAGGCACACGCTTCCTGTTTGCCGCTACCGTTCGCAACGCCGGGGATGTTAACGCACTGGGGATGCTGGTGACCTTCGGGACCGTGGAGTCATCCGGCGGCGGCGAGGACGACGATGGCAGCGGCGGATCAGGGTCCAGCAGCACCAGCACCACGCCCAGTACCACGTTTGCTCCCTTAGGTACCGGAGGAACGCTGTTCGTTGGGGATGTTGCCGCGCAGTCCGAAGTTACGTTCGCACAGGAATTCATCGTCAACAGTTCGGTGAACACCGGCATCTACAGCCTGCCCATCACCCTGCGCTATATGACCGAGGATGGCGAGTCTGTGCAGGATAATCTGCGCGCCAGCGTCGTGGTCATCGAACCTCCAGAGCTGACCCTCACCGACCAGAGTTCGGTGGCGGAAAGTGTCAACGTGGGGGAACCGTTCTTCATCGCGCTGGAAATTGTGAACACGGGCAGTGCTGACCTGGAACTGACCACCGGGACGGCGTCTGCTGAGAACGGTGAGGTGATCGAAGGTGCCGAAACTGTTCTGGGGATGGTCGCGGGTGACGATTCAACCGTCTACAGTGCAGGCGTGATCCCTGCTGAAGAAGGCCCTGTTACGGTCACCGTTATCCTGCGCTATCTTGATGACCTGAACACTGAACGCGAAATCGTGCGCATATACCAGACCACCGCAGTGATGCCTCCACCGCCTGTGGAGGAGGAACCAGTCCTCGAGATCCCGTTGGAACCGACACCAGAACCGCAGGAAGAAAACTGGCTGGGCCGTTTGCTGCTGGGGCTGCTGGGACTGGGGAGTTAAGCGTATGTTCTACGAATTGGCACAACTGGCCGTCGGGAATTTGCTGCGGGCAAGGGCACGCCTGATCATGACGGCAGGCGGCGTCCTGGTGGGTACGGTATCTGTCGTGCTGCTCATTGCGCTCACCATCGGCCTGCAAACTGCTGCCGAAGCCGGTATCGGGCAAAGCGGATCGCTCACCGAGATTCAGGTGTGGCCGAACTGGGGTGGGCCAGATGGCAGCGACGGCGAACTGCCACAGCTTACAGCCGAGAACGTCAACCGCTTCTGGCAGATTCCTGGCGTTGCCGCAGTCGTGCCTATGGTCAATCTTCAGGTCGGCGGAGAGCTGATCGTTGGGGATTACCGGGGCTGGGCGCAGGTGATGGGAGTCAGCCCGCAGCTTGTCCCTTATCTTGGGGTCACCACCGAGGCCGGACAACTGGCACTGGCACCGGGTCAGGTACTGGTTGGCGGCAGTGTGGGCGAGAACTTCTATGATCCTGATGCCGAGGAATGGGAACCGGTGACGGTCGATCTGCTGAGTGCCCCCGAAGTGGAACTCACGCTCAACCAGTGGAACAGCCCCACCCCGCGCACCCGCAAACTGGATCTCGTTATTGCAGGGCTGCTCACACGTACTAATGGCCAGTACGACTATATGCTGCTTATGCCCATCGAAGACGTGCTTGCCCATAACGCGTGGTGCACGGGCCAGGAAATCGACATGGAAACCTTCGTTTTTGATCAGGTGACCG
>CAZQIJ010000608.1:0-2660 GCA_964592955.1 uncultured Anaerolineaceae bacterium | reverse complement strand
CCGCATCCGCTGCTTCTGACTTTGCAAAAGCCCTGAGTGCCGGGCACGGCGGTTTGCTTTAAACTGATTCAAATGTCAAAATCCTGTCTTTGCTCGAAGAAACCCTTTGGCCAAAGACAGGATTTGTTATGCCCGACATTCAGTTTGACCGTTATTACCGCTATGAAGACCTCACGCGTTTGCTGCACGCCTATGCCCAGGAATACCCGGATTTCGTCACCGTCGAAAGCATCGGCAAAAGTTATGAAGGCCGCGACATCTGGCTGGCCACCATCACCAACAGCGCCACTGGCCCGCACCACGAAAAACCGGCCCTGTGGGTGGATGGCAACATCCACGCGACCGAGGTATCGCCGTCCAGCGCCTGTCTGTACCTCATCAACAAACTGGTGACACACGCTGCGCAAGATGAGGAAATCGCCCGCTGCCTGGCTACGCGCACCTTCTATGTGTGCCCGCGCATTAATCCCGATGGCGCAGAATGGGCGCTGGCCGATGTGCCCAGGCTCATCCGCTCCAGCACGCGCCCCTTCCCATATGACGAAGAACCGTTGGGCGGCCTGGAACGCGAAGACGTGGACGGCGACGGGCGTATGCTCTCCATGCGCATCCCCGACCCTAACGGGCAGTGGAAGATCTACCCGCACGAGCCGCGGCTGATGGTGCGCCGCGATCCCACCGAAACCGGCGGCCAGTATTACCGCGTGCTGATGGAAGGCAGCATCAAGGACTATGACGGCGTCACCATCTCCATGCGCGCCATCAAAGAGAACCTGGACATGAACCGGAACTTTCCGGGCAACTGGCGCGGTGAACACGAACAGCGCGGCGCGGGCCCCTACCCGACCTCAGAGAGCGAGGTGCGCGCTGTGGTGCAGTTCATCACCAGCCACCCCAACATTACGGGCGCGGTGGCGTTCCATACCTACAGCGGCGTGCTGCTGCGCCCCTACGACACCAAAGCCGATACCGAATTTCCGGTAGAGGACCTGCGCACCTATAAGGCCATCGGCGGCAAAGGCACCGAACTTACAGGCTATCCGCACATCTCGGTATTCCACGACTTCAAATACCACCCCAAAGAGGTGATCACCGGATCGTTTGACGAGTGGGCCTATGAGAACCTGGGCATCTTCGCGTGGACGGTGGAGATCTGGAGCCCGCAGCGGCAGGCCGGCATCACCGATTACAAATACATCGAGTGGTTTGAAGAACATCCGGTTGAAGATGACCTGAAACTGCTCAAATGGAGTGACGAGGCGCTGAACGGCAAAGGCTACATCGCCTGGTATCCCTTCGACCATCCGCAGCTCGGTCAAGTGGAGCTGGGCGGGTGGGACAGCCTCTTTGCATGGCGCAACCCGCCGCCGTTCCTGCTGGAAAAAGAGATTGCCCCATTTGCAGACTGGCTGGTGTGGCACCTGCTGGTTTCGCCGCGCCTGGAACTGTACCAGCTTGAGGTAACCCCGCTGGGTGGCGACACGTATCATGTGCGCATGGTGGTGCACAATACTGGCTGGCTGCCCACCTATGTGAGCAAGAAGGCGCAGGAGAAGAAAGTGGTGCGCGGCGTCGTCTTTGAAATCGCGCTGCCAGAAGGCGCATCGCTGAAGACGGGCCAACCGCGCGAAATCCTCGGCCAGTTGGAAGGACGCGCCTACACGCCCAGCCAGCCCGGGTTATGGGGATTCGGCAGCGGCACCGCCGACCGGGCAAAGTGCGAATGGGTGATTCATGCGCCGAATGGCGGCACCGCCAGCCTTAGCGCGCGTCACGAACGCGGCGGTGTGGTGCGGGCAGAGGCGGCACTTTCGGCCAGCCAGCAGACCGGGGACCAGGCACCCGCTCCCTGACACAGGATGTCAGGAATCCTTTGCTATGCTGAAAGCAGCAATATGACCGCACACAGATCGCATTCAGCGAAAGGAACCTACCATGAACCGTGTTTTGCAGGCCCAATCTGACATTCTTACGATGACGCTGGCGCTGCGCCAGCAACTGTTTGAACTCATCACGGATGCCGACCTGAGCTTTACGCCCGGCGGGGCCGCGCCAACCCTGGGGGCGTTGTGTGTTCAGCTTGGTGAATACGAACACATGTATACCGAGTCGTTCAGGACGCTTAAGATGGATTACCTGTACCGCACACCAGAGGCTGCGAAGCTGGCGACCAGCGTAGAAGCGCTGAAGGCGTGGTTTGCCACCCTGGAAGCAGACATGCTGGCGACTGTGAGCGCCATGCGTGATGAGGATATGGCGAAGATCGTGGATCGCGTTACTTTCCAGATCCCGGCGGAGTTCCAGTTCTACACCTACCGCGAAACGCTGCTGATCTTCTATGGGCGCGCCAGCGTCTACCTGCAAGCGCTCAATAAGCCGCTGACCGACCAGTGGAAGCAGTGGATTATCGGCTGAGCGCCACCGCAATACCACAAACGCCGGGAGCAGACGTTCCCGGCGTTTGTGAGACTATACGAAATCAACTACGCGATCAGTCGCCGATGGCGGCCTGGGGTTCGGACTGCCAGAATTCGGCATCGTAAGCCGGCATTTCGCAGCGCAGGGGTCTATCCTCGCGGAAGCCGAACGCGTAATCTGCCTGCATGAGTTGGTGAATTTCGCTGGTGCCTTCATAGATCACTGCGCCTTTGGCATTGCGC
>CAZQIJ010000607.1:0-2670 GCA_964592955.1 uncultured Anaerolineaceae bacterium | reverse complement strand
GTTCTACGCCAGCATTCCCACCGAAAACATCTCCTTCAACTTTTCCTCGACCACCGACCCGGAGTACGTGCTCCACACCCAGGCGGTGGATCCGGGTGACGACATCGTCAAAATCAAGATGAAGCTGCGTTTCAACGGCACCGCCGGGAATGTGCTGGTCGATGATGTGTCGCTCATCGTGAACCCGACGACGCGTATATGGCTGCCCGCGCCGTAACACCGCAGCCAATGTAGCTCAGGCGCAATCGCCCTCTCCCCCTCGTTGCCCCTCTCTCCCCGCCGCCGCTGCGCGGCCAGGCGAGGGGGGCCATCGAAGGTCGCCACCGGGATCATGTCCCTGTGGCCTTCGGCAGGACTCCCCTCTCCTGGCAAAGGGGGACTGCCGACCGCTGCGGGGGAGTGATCCGGGCGGCGTATGGCGGTGGTGCGCACCGGGCAAACATGAGAATTTGCAGTGTGGCGCGCGCAACGTGCGTGTTGACGTTATAATCGTAAGTAAACGCGAAAACTGAATAGACCCTTCTGGACGTCGCATGCCATTTGAACTGCCACTTTTCCCGCTGAATACAGTACTGTTTCCAGGGATTGCCTTTGACCTGCATATTTTTGAAGAACGCTATAAGCAGATGATTTCACAGTGTATCGAACACAGAACACCGTTCGGTATTCTGCTGCTGCAAAGCGGGACGGCAGAAGAAGACCCGTATAGCCCTGCGCCGTCACCGTATCTGATCGGCTGCACGGCGCACATCACCCACGTGCGGCCCCTCTCAGAAGGGCGGCTGAACATCACGGTGGTGGGCAAAGACCGGTTCCAGGTGGTGCAGCTTCGCCACGATAAGCCGTATCTGGTGGGGATGGTGGAAGTGCTGCCGGTGGAGCTGGGGGATATGCGCAGCCTGATGCGGCAGGCGCGGGTGCTGCGCCGCCTGATGAGCCGCTATCTTGATGTGCTGCAAGGCACAGGACAGCAGAAATTCGATACAGAACAGCTCCCCAACGATCCGGCGGCGCTGGCTTACCTGGGGGCGTATATCCTTCAGGGTGTGGCGATGGCCCAAAAGCAGGCGCTGCTGGCGGCGGAATCCCTGAGTGTGATGACCGATACCCTCTGCATCACCTACCGCAAGGAGGTGGTGCTGCTGCAGGCGCTCATCAACCCGCCGAACCCGGATAATCCGGGCACTGTGGCGCTGAACTAGCGCGCATCTGCGCAGGTCTTCGCGGGGCTGTTCTTCCGCGCCACCGGCCACCGATCCAGGCGGGCGGCTGAACCAGCGTGAGCGCATCGAAGCCCTTATTGAGGAGATGCACAAAGGCAAGGGCAAACCGCTGCTTTCGCGGCTGAAGAAACCGTGACGGCGGGCCCTCCGTTTCTGCCCGTGTGCAGGCGCAGAGCAGGAGGGCGAAGCGCCGCGCGCCTACTGCGCCAGTTCGAGCGAGAGTTCTGAGATGATCTCGGCGTCGATGCCGATCATGATGGTGCGCACGGTGAAGGTGCCGCTGAACGGTGCCGTAAAATCGAACGACAGGCGGCGGATACCGATGATGCTAAGGCTGTTGGTTTCGATGCTGCCGCTGGAAACGACGACGCTCAGGTCAGACGGCTGGCTGGTGGTCATGGTGAAGCGGTAGGTTTGCCCCTCTGCCGCCGTGAACACGAACAGCTCCGAGGTCAGGTCTGGCGTAAACGTCACGGCCTGCACGCCACCCGGTTCCAGGGAGAGCACTTCAGAGCTGGCCAGAGACAGGGTGCCGATGGCGTTTAGTTCGCTGTCTGCAAACGGGCGCAGCTCAATGATGTAGCGTCCGGTATCTGGCAGTGGCACGCGCCAGATGAGCGGGTTCAGGCTGGTGCCGCCGTCGTCATCAAAGGCCACTTCGCCGCTGATGACGCTGCTGAGCGTAAGGCTGGTATCTTCTGAGCCGAAATCTGCCGCGATGTTCACCACATCCCCGGTGCTGGCGTCGAAGGCGAAGAACTGGGCATCTGTGCCGGCAAACGCCACTTCCAGCGTTTCTTCGATGGCGATGGGCAGCGCGGTAAGCTGTTCAACGCGCAGGGTGTAGGTGCCGTTCAGGCTGCTGGTGGCGCTCTGAAAACTATCCACGCGCACGGTGTAGGTGCCGTCCTGGTCTGGAACCCACAGGAGGAGGGCGTTGGTACCTTCGCCGCCGTCATCGTCGCGCGCCACCTCGTTACCATTGGCATCCTCAATCGCCAGCAGCGGGTCAAATGCGGCGGAGGTCAGGCTGAGGCGGTAGAACACATCTGGCTGCATCACCACAGCGATGGTGTAATCTGCCGCTTCGCCTTTCAATTCACCGTTTATCGACTGTCCCACCGGCAAGACGGTACCCTGGGCCCATGCCGGTATGGTGAAGGCGAGTGTGGCCAGCAGCACACTCATCCGTGCGACGATCCCTTTCCTTAGCATAGTGTTTTGTCCTTTGGTTGACTTTCCGATGCAATGTTCACCAGACATTGTAGTCCGGTGCAGGCCGCCACACAACAAGCCGCCGCACGTTGGGGGTATTCGTAAACGGGGGGCGGAAATCCATGAGTAGGGGCGGTTCGTGAACCGCCCGTTCGTCACCCCCCGCTCTCTGTGCGCTGCTAGGGCGCTGCGCGCCACGCATCGATGTCGTTAAGATCCACGAGGGCGGGGC
>CAZQIJ010000606.1:0-2674 GCA_964592955.1 uncultured Anaerolineaceae bacterium | reverse complement strand
GTATAGAACGACGGCTCGCGGGATCTCGCGACGATGGTCTCGTAAGCCCTGCGGGCGCAGTCCTTGGCAGGATCCCGATTGAACAAGCCCCTGAACAATTTCCCGGTCCGTCTCTTGGTGAAGCAGGCCTGCAAGATGGTCCCTCGCCGCTCTTCCGTCAATGTCGGTCGAATGTGCTGTTGACGCGATGAGCCGGTCTGACCACATTGGCCGGGACAAGCCGACCGCCGCCCACACGCGGCGATGACGGCTGGTTTGCGCCGCCCACTGGGCAGGATGCGCCCGGCCTGGACGGAGTACGCGGAATTAACTAGCGCGCGCAGCGTTTAGCACAGGTGTCAGAGGTTGTGGGGTGTGGGCCAACCAGTCCGCACCCCACGCCCAGCCTCAGTGCCGCTTGCGCTTTGCTTTGTCTGCGCTCACCCCTCGCACTTCCTCGGTTTCCTGTTCACCTGGGTCTGTATTGACCGGCGCTTTCCGCCGGGACTGCGCAGACGGACGCGACGCGGTTGGCGCTGGCGGAAGCACCAGCGTGCCCAGCAGGTAGCAGTGGGCAACACCCGCGCTGGCACTGGTTTCCACGCGCGTAACATGCACATCAGAGAAGGCGCGCGCCAGTTGTCTGGCCTTGTGCTGCACGGCTTTAGGGTCGGCGGCGGCGATCTTCACCATCACATCCCACTCTGGATTGGTTTTCCAGCCGTCCATTTCTTCTGCAAGCTGCTTGCTGATTTCGGCGCGGCGCTCGATGAGCAGGCGTTCATACTTAAGCTGGGCTTTGCCGCGCAGCTCGTTTTCAAAGGCCTGAAGCTGAAGTTCGTGGACGCTGTGCGGGTCTGACCACAGCCATTCGCGGCGTTCGATGAGCACCATAATGACGAATGCGCCGATCAGCTCTGCGCTGAGGTTGGTGAAGAACCCTTCAAAGAGCACGCCGCCAAAGTTGATCAGCAGCGTGCTGAGCAGCACAACGACGAACACCACCGGGAACAACCAGCGCTGGCTCGAAACCCATTCGTTAAGCAGCACAATTACCAGCATCGCGCCGAACAGCTCGCTTGCGATGCTCAGGTAGAACTGCCCGTTGATGTCTGTGAGCTGTTCTGAGAACCAGAAGGCCGCAAGGGCAACGGCCAACAGGTAGAGCAGGCGAATGCCGCTGATCTTAATCCCAGACACAGATACCGCCAGCGCCATGATGACCAGCGCACCCGCGATGAGCGGCAGAATCGTAAAGCTTTCCAGTTCGTGCAGCAGTTGCATGACATGTTCGGCACTGGACATCGGATCGCGGTCTCCTTGTTGGTTATGCGTCTTTTGCCCACTATTATACCGTTGGTTGATTTTTCGTGCGAACCTGGTTAGCGAATCGTAACTACTGTGGGAGGGTGTCGATGAAGCGCGAACCGGGTACCTGAAGCACGAAGGCCGCGCCGAATGCGCCTGCCGGGGTCTGCGCGCCGCTGAGGGTGGAATCCAGCACCCGTTCAACCGTGTTGACCGCCGCAAGCATGGTGAGGTGGTAACCTTCTGGGGTTTCGAGCCACGCTTCGGCGGTTTTGCCGTCTTTATCCTGCGCGCGGGCATAAAACAGTGTGCGCGCAGTGTGGCGCGTGGCTTCGCTGGGACCCGTAATTCGCCGCTCGATCTGGCGTGCAAGCCACGCGCGCAGCGGATGGATCTTCAGCAGGATGGTGAGCAGCGGGCCGAAATAGCGGGCAGAAGAAATCATCGCGGGTGGAAGCGCCATGTAGGTGCTGATGTTGGGAATGCCGGTGGTGTGGTAGGCGGTAGAGACATCGCCCCAGGGGATCATCAGGGCAGATTTCGTCCCGCCGGGGAACGGGAACTGGCCGGAATGCGCGCCGAAATCCACCGGGACGATGCGGCCTCCGCGCCGTGCCCGCCCGCCCAGTTTGGCCATTTCCAGCATACTTTTGAGGGTACCGCTGCTGGCGCGCTGCCCGAAACCGTCATCCTCCGCGCCCGCCGTAAACGCCACATCCACCGACACAGCACCGGGCAGCTTCTCCGCGACATAACGGATCAGACAGTCTGATGGAACAATATCCAGCCCCACGCCAGACATCAGCACCACGCCGCGCTCACGGGCACGGGTATCCAGCGCGAAGGTTCGCTCAAAAACCGCGATTTCGCCGGTGATGTCCAGATAGTGAATGCCGAGCTGTAAACAGGCTTCGCGCAGCGCCTCTGCCGTAAAAATAAACGGCCCGGCACAGTTCAGTACCAGTTCGACGTTGGCCTCGCGCAGGCCATAAAGCGCGCGCAGGTCATCGTCGATGCTGAAAGCGCTATAAGGGAGGCCGAGGCGCTCGGCCAGCGGCTTAAGTTTGCTCTGCGAGCGCCCGGCCAATATGGGGCGGTGTCCACGCCGGGTTGCTTCTTCGGCGATCAGTTGGCCGGTGTAGCCGGTCGCACCGTAAATCATCCAATTCGACATACGTACCTCACCGTTGCAGTTACTCGTTACTACACACAGGTCACGGCCACCCATGCAGTGAACGTGGCCGACAAACCATTATAGCGCACAGCCGGGGTCACTTCTAATGCAGCCGTAGTGGGAATGCGGCTTTTGCAAAGTCAGAAGCAGCGGACGCAGCCTGCCGCGTCCCTACAGGGGTTGTATCTGATTGGCGTTTTCCATAAGTCCCCT
>CAZQIJ010000605.1:0-2678 GCA_964592955.1 uncultured Anaerolineaceae bacterium | reverse complement strand
TGATCGCATCGGTCCCACATACCGTGCACATGCTGATGCATGCGAAGGTTGATCTACCGCCGGGCAATCCGTTGGTGCACTTCACCGCCGCCAGCAAAAACCAGCCGCACAATACGGGTCGCGTAATTATCGTCAACACCAGCCTGAACCCCACCGCGCGCGCCTTCCTGCGCGTTATTTCGACGGTGATGGAACGCGCCAACCCCTCCGTCAACAAAGTGACATTTATGGCGTCTATGGAGGAAGCGCGGCGCTATCTGGCGCGGCTGGACGCGGCAGCCACACGCTCCCGGCGTTAAGCCAGCAGAGCAGGCGTTGGTCCTGGCTCTGGTATGCCGAGGTATACCGGCGTAACCCTGTGGCCTGCCCTGGCCTACGGGCAGATGTGGCTATGGCTGTTCCAGCCAAAAGCCGAACCACCCATTCTGGGCGGGGGGGGACACTGCCCCGCCCCTACGATTGATTGACTATTTTCCTGGACCCAGCCTATGCGCCGCAGTGACCGCAACTGCACATTGGCGCGGCTGCGCTGTCGGCAGGGTCATCCTCCAGCACCAGCTCGTAATAGCGGGGTGTGGCAACGATGAAAGGGCAGGTCCCCTGGGTGCCACACGTCGTGCATGCTGTGCCGCTGGCGCTCACCTCGCGCAGTTTACCCTTGCGCACCCAATAGCTGATCATCTCGCGCAGCACGCCCGGCTCGATCTGAAATTCCTGCGCCATCTGGTTAATGGACAGCGGCGCAGACTGGCCTGCAAAACGGTTAAGCACTTCGCGCAGTTGACTGGCCACAGTTATCCTCCAAAACCGAGCAGAAGCCCGCCCTGATACACAATCACCGACGCAAGCCAGGCGATGACAAACGTATAGCTGATCTGATAGAGTGTGAAACGCAGGCCGAATTCGTGGCGCATGGCGGCAATGGTGGCCATACACGGGGTGTAGAGCAGCACAAATACGGTGAAGGCGGCAGCCGAGAGCGGTGTAAACAGCCGCGTCAGCGCGGATTCGAGCGCGGTGGTGTTGTCTGCCTGGCCAGCAGTGCCGAGGAAATCCGCTTCTGGCATGGTGAACCCCGGAACGATGTTGACCGTGCGCGGCACCACGTTAACGATTTCCTGCCCGGTGAGCAGGACGGCATCGCCGAACGCGGCACCGATTCCGGCCAGGTCTTCGGCCAGCGTGGGGGCTGTTTCAGGTTCAGCGGCGGGTTCTGCCGCGCCAACATAGATCTGGCTCATGGTGCCAACGACGACTTCTTTGGCCACCAGCCCGCTCACCAGGGATCCCGCCGCCTGCCAATCCCCGAAACCCGCAGGGGCGAAAACAGGCGCGAGCAGCCGGCTGAAGCTGCCAAAGAGGCTGTTTTCAGGGGCGACCGCGTTAAAGGTGCCGCTGCTGCCGCTGACGGGCACCGCCATCAGCAGCCAGATGATGATCGATGTGGCGAGGATCATCGTACCCGCTTTGCTGACGAACTCTCGCGTGCGCTCCCAGGTCTGACGCCACACATCGCGCAGATGTGGCAGCCGGTACGGTGGGAGTTCCATAACGAAAGGCTGTGGTGGCTTGCCGCGGTACAGCGTGCGCTTGGCCACCCATCCCGTGAGCAGTGCCACAGCGATACCAATCATGTACATGCTGAAGATGAGGCTGCCAGAGCGCGCGCCGAAGAACGCCGCCCCAATGACGACATACACGGGCAGCCGCGCACCACAGCTCATGAAAGAGACCAGAAAACCGGTCAGCCTGCGGTCATCCGGGTTTTCGAGCGTGCGTGTGGCATACACCGCCGGGACGCTGCACCCGAAGCCAACCAGCATGGGCAAAAAACTTTTGCCATGCAGCCCCATCGCGCGCATGGCCCGGTCCATTACGAAAGCAGCGCGCGCCATGTAGCCGGAATCTTCCAGGATGCCGATGGCGAGATACAGCGTCATCAGCACCGGCACAAACACCAGCACCCCGCCCACCCCGGCCACAATGCCATTAAGCAGCAGCGCCTCCAACCACGTCCCCTGTATGCCGATGGCCGCCAGCAGCGCCGCGATCCAGCGGGTGACCGGGCCGGTGACGATGCCGTCCACAAAGTCCAGGAAGGGCGCGCTGACGTTGGCGGTAAACTGGAACACTAACCACATCAGCAGCAGGAAGATGGGCAGGCCGAGCCAGCGGTGGGTGAGGATGCGGTCGATGCGGTCCGAAGCGGTCTCCATCGCATGGTCTGGATGGGTGAGCACACCGCTGACGACCGTGTTGATAAAGGCATAGCGGCCATCGGCGATGAGCATTTCGGCGTCGTCGCCTGTCTCGGCTTCGAGGCGGGCAGCGGCCTGGCATGCGCTGCAGATCAGCCCCTGATGGCCTGCCGCCGCTAACCGGCTTCGTATGTCTTCGTCCAGCTCCAGCAGTTTGATGGCCAGCCAGCGCGGGTGATAGGTGGCGCTCAGGCTGGGGTTGCCTCGGATCTCCGCAGCCAGCGCGTCAATTTCTGCTTCCAGCACAGGTTGATAGGGGATGTGTACTGGCACAGTGCCGGGTTGCGTCGTCTGGCGAATGGCGGCTTTCAGCGCTTCCAGGCCGATGCCGCTGCTGCCCACCATCTGGATGACGGGTGCGCCGTTAAGATGCTGCGACAGGTATTCAGCGTTGATGCTGATTCCGCGGCTCTGGGCAAG
>CAZQIJ010000604.1:0-2682 GCA_964592955.1 uncultured Anaerolineaceae bacterium | reverse complement strand
CGTGACGAAGTGCGCGCCGCTGTCGCCATCTGCCAGCGCGCCGGTATCCGCCCCGTGATGATTACGGGTGACCATCCGCTCACCGCCTACGCCATCGCCAAAGAACTGGGCATTGCCAAAGAGGGCGACCGTATCCTCACCGGCCACGACCTCAGCCATATGACCATAGAGGATCTCGAAAACGAGGTGGAGAACGTCGCCGTTTATGCGCGCGTTTCGCCAGAGCACAAGCTCAACATCGTGCAGGCCCTGCAGAAGCGCGGCCACATCACCGCCATGACCGGCGACGGCGTCAACGACGCACCCGCGCTCAAGCGCAGCGATATCGGCGTGGCGATGGGCATCACCGGCACCGCCGTCAGCAAAGAAGCCTCAGATATGGTCATCCTGGACGATAACTTCGCCACCATCGTGAGCGCAGTCGAAGAAGGGCGCACCATCTACGATAACGTCCGCCGCTTCATCAAATATCTGCTGGCCAGCAACACCGGTGAACTGATGGTGCTGCTGCTCACCCAGCTTATCTCTGGCATGACCATCCCCCTGACCACGCTCCAGATCCTGTGGATGAACCTCATCACAGATGGTGTCCCGGCGCTGGCGCTCGGCGTGGAACAGGGCGAACGGGGTGCCATGCAGCGCTCCCCCTATGCCCCCAATGAAAGCCTGTTCGGGCGCGGTTTAGGTCGCCACATCCTCATTGTCGGCTTCCTGCTCGGCGGCACCGGTCTGGCGCTGGGCTACTGGGCATTCTCCACCGACCTGCGCGCAGCCAACGGCGGCCCCGCCTGGAATACCATGGTCTTCTTCTTCCTCACCGTCGCGCAGATGGGCCACGCCTATGGGCTGCGCTCGCACCGCGAAACCGTCTTCAGCATGAACTTCTTCGGTAACCGGCTGCTGCTGGTCGCCATCGTCACCACCATCGTCGTGCAGCTCATCGCCGTCTACCTGCCCTTCTTCAATTCGCTGTTTGGCACCAATCCGCTCACCGCCTCGCAACTGCTGATCTGCGTCGTGCTCAGCTTTGTGGTGTTCATCGGTGTGGAGCTGGAGAAATACGCGATCCGTCGCGGATGGCTCAATTAGGATCTGCTGACCGCCTGGCCGCCACGCGCACAGAACCCGGCAGCCGCCAGCAGTTCCTGCAAAAACCCCCAGAAATGCAGGGGGTACAGGTTGGTTAATGTTGTGTAATCTATAGGCTGTTGTCCCACAAGAAAGGAGACGATGAAAAATGAACAACGTCAAAACAGTGCTGCTGCTCGGCACGCTCACTGGTCTGTTCCTGATGATAGGTTCCGCCATTGGCGGCACCGGCGGTATGGTCATCGCCTTCCTGTTCGCCATTGTGATGAACCTGGGAGCGTGGTGGTTTTCGGATCGCATCGCATTGGCGATGAACGGTGCCCGTGAGGTCACACCAGACGAAGCGCCACAGTTGCATAATATTGTGGATGCGTTGGCCAAACGTGCAGACCTGCCCAAACCGCGCGTTTTCATTATGGAAACGCCCATGCCCAATGCCTTCGCCACCGGGCGCAGCCCGCAGCGCGGCGTGGTCGCCGTCACCACCGGCATCATGGAGCTGCTGTCGTACCAGGAACTCTCTGGCGTCATCGCGCACGAGCTGGCTCACATCAAAAACCGCGATACCCTCATCTCCAGCATTGCCGCCACCATCGGCGGTGCCATCACCATGCTGGCCGATATGGCCATGTGGGCCATGATCTTCGGCGGCCTGGGCGGGGACGACGAAGACAACGGGCTGGCCGGCATGGTTGGCGGCGTCTTCATGATCTTCCTTGCTCCCATCGCCGCCGTGATCATTCAGCTTGCCATCTCGCGCTCGCGGGAGTTCCTGGCGGATGCAGGCGGCGCGCAGATCCTCGGCGACCCGCTGCCGCTTGCACACGCGCTGGAAAAGCTGGAAGCGCACAGCCACAGCCCAGCCTACGCGCCGGTACGGGTCAACCCCTCCACGCAGCACCTGTACATCTTCCCGGCGCTGGGGGGTGGGATCGCCGCATTGTTCCGCACCCATCCCCATACCGAAGCGCGCGTTGAACGCCTGCGTGCGATGGCGCAGGAACAGTTATCACCCATCAAAGCAATCTGAACGTCACCCATCAGGAGGTTTACTGTATGAATTGTCCAATAGACGGAGCAGCACTCGTAATTACCACCCGTGAAGGCATCGAGATTGACTACTGCCCAAAGTGCCGGGGCATCTGGTTAGATCGCGGCGAACTGGATAAGCTGATCGAACGGGCCTCTGTACACGAAGCGCAGCGCGGCGGCAACACAACCATGCCCATAAGTGACGACAAACGCAAGCGCGAGTATGTCGAAGATCATAATCATCGCTTTGACCAGGATGATCACTACGACCGCAGTCAGTATCGCGGGCGTGATGACGATGACGACGACCGCCGTTATGGTGACAACGACCGTCAGCGTCGGAAAAAATCATTCCTTGGCGAGATCTTCGACATCTTCGACTGATCTCCAGCACCCATAACCCACACCCCCTATCCACAAGACCCACAAACACCGGCTGCTGCAATCCTGCGGCAGTCGGTGTTCTGTTCAGAACGCTGCATCGTTTCGCTTTACAGATACCGGAACCCCTGATTTCGAAGGGTGTTATGCGTGCTGTCGCGTCCTGTAGCTGAACCCATA
>CAZQIJ010000603.1:0-2699 GCA_964592955.1 uncultured Anaerolineaceae bacterium | reverse complement strand
CCCACATTCTGCAGCCTGGGCCGCTTTCTTCGGCATCCGGGTTCAGGAATGGCGCTGGCGGCTGTGGCTGAGGCTGCTGTGGTTGTCCGCGCAGCGGATTGCGCGGTTGTGTGTCGTCCGTTAGGGTCATGACTCCCTCAAGGTAGAATGGTTGTTCATCTTAAATCGCGCTGCATTATAGTCAATGCCTGTGAGGGTGCATAGCGCAGAATCAAAAGGCGGGTATCGTGTAGCGATACCCGCCCGCAGTGCTTAAACCGCGAAATTACTGGCCCATCGAACCCATCAGGTCTTCGAGCGGAACCATCTCTGCGCCTTCAGGAGCCACAACCGTAGGCGCGGCATTGAGGTCGGTCAGATCAACCGTGAACACCAGGTTGATGCTGATCGGTTCCATTTCGGTGCCGGTACCGCTGGCACCCATGAGGGCAGACAGGTCGATATCGCTGGCGACAGTGAAGGACAGCTTGTGAATGAAGTTGTCATTCGCGCCCACCCACTGCGTCACATTCACGACGGCGGTGCTGTTTTCCAGCAGGATCGGCAGCAGCATGGCCATCTGCGCCGTAGAAGGATCGGCTTCAGTGAGGCCGCCGGTGAAACCTTCCATGAACGCACCAAAAATCTCAGAAGCAAACAGCGGAGCGAAATCTGCCGTGAAGCTGAAGGGGTACAGGGCCTGGCCCATGCCTTCTTCATCCGCCAGACGTTCGTAATTCAGGAAACCAGGGGTGTTCACCATGGCATCGATGGCGGCCATTTCATCCGGGCCAAGTCCGCCCAGCAGCGCTGCCGGATCGCCCAGCGCGCTCATATCGCCGCCCATAAGGTCTGCCGGGTTAACCGGAAGGCTCCCCGCGATTTCCGGGCTGTTCATCAGGTCGATGAGGTTCACACCAACCCAGGCTTCGGTGGTCGGGTCCTGCGCATACAGCACATTATCCACAATGACGAAGCGGATGGTGGCGGCACCGTCCGTTGTGCCGTCATTGAACGCGACGTTCATGGTCTGATCCATCGCAAACGGCAGTGCGTCAGCCGCAGCATCTGGGAAGAAGACAAAGGGGCCGCTGCCTTCAAGGGTGAAGGTGATGTCGCCCATGCCCATCATGGCAAGCCCGCTGACCGAGAAATCGATGGTGTAGGTCTGTACGAAAGAATTGGCGTTCTCGGCAGTATTTGCGCTTGCTGCATTAATGATGGCGCAATCGTCCGCAGACAGGTTGAAGCAGCCAGCATCCTGAGCAGAAACAGCGCTCACGAGGCCCATCATAACTGCGAGCAGAGTCAAAAGTACAACGATACGTTTTGTCATGTGTGAGGAATCTCCTTGTTGAGGACTGACGCAGTGCAGATTACGGAAACTGCACAATTAGCCATTATAGGGTGTCTGTTGAGATATGCAACAGACTTCACAGCCCCTTCACACGTTTTTTTTACAGGTCTTAATTCTTATGCCCGCAGCAGCTTCTCCGCTGCCCG
Source organism: uncultured Anaerolineaceae bacterium (assembly GCA_964592955.1). Taxonomy (GTDB): domain Bacteria; phylum Chloroflexota; class Anaerolineae; order Aggregatilineales; family Phototrophicaceae; genus CAZQIJ01. The sequence continues at coordinate 1,217 of CAZQIJ010000603.1, read as the reverse complement.
CGCCACGATCCGTTCTGCAACATCCGCTTTCGAGAGCAGGGGCAGCGTTTCGGGTTCGGCCTGCGGATCCAGGATCACCACCCGGTTCGTATCTGTGGCAAAGCCTGCATCCGGCGCGGTGATGTCGTTGGCCACCAGCAGGTCGAGACCTTTGCGCTCAAGCTTGGCCTGCGCATTTTCCAGCAGGTGTTCGCTTTCTGCCGCGAACCCCACCACCACGCGCGGCCACCCGTCTGCCTCACGCTGCGCCTTTACCGCGCGCAGGATGTCAGGATTGCGGACGAGGGTCAGCGTCAGCCCTTCGGTGTCATCCTGTTTCTTGATCTTCTGTTCGGCCACAGTCTGAGGCCGGAAATCCGCCACCGCCGCCGCCATGACCAGGATATCCGCAGCCCGCGTGTGCGCCAGAACTTCATCCAGCATTTCTGCTGCTGAATTCACCAGGATCCGTTTCGCGCCAGAAGGCACCGGCAAACTGTCCACAGTTGTGATCAGCGTAACCGCCGCGCCAGTGTCCAGCGCGGCCTGTGCCACCGCGAAACCCTGCTTGCCGCTGGAATGGTTCGAGACGAAGCGCACCGGGTCGATGGCCTCGCGTGTGCCGCCCGCGGTGACGATCACGCTGCGGCCCGCCAGTGATCCCCCCCGGGCGAGCGCCAGCCGGATCATCCCCATCAGCACTGCGGTCTCTGGCAGTCGCCCCACGCCCACCAGCCCAGACGCAAAACGCCCTGTTTCTGGCTCCACGAGCAGCGCACCCCGCGCCACCAGCGTCTGAACATTGGCCTGTGTCGCCGCGTGCTGGTACATCCCACCGTCCATCGCCGGGGCAAACAGCAGCGGGCAGCGCGCCGCCAGCGCCGTAACCGATAGCAGGTCATCCGCCAGGCCTGCCGCCAGCCGCGCCAGGATGTTGGCTGTCGCCGGGATAATGGCCAGCAGATCGGCGCTTTCGGCCAGGCCAACATGTGCGATGTGCGTGCCTAATCCGCCACTGGACTCTGTTTCCCAGAGATCGGTATACACCGGGCGACCGGTAACCGACTGGAATGTGAGCGGAGTCACGAATTCGCGCGCCGCTTTCGTCATGATGACGTCTACCCGTACACCGGCCTGCGTCAGCTTGCTGGCCAGATCCACCGCCTTGTAGACTGCAATGCTCCCGGTGACACCCAGCACGATCCGCTTGTCGTGCAGCAGCGGTACAGATCCCATTG
>CAZQIJ010000602.1:0-2703 GCA_964592955.1 uncultured Anaerolineaceae bacterium | reverse complement strand
TCAACGATGTCCTATTCGGCAAACTCGGCCTGCCGACCAAAGGTCTGCGCAAGACCGCCCATGGGTTCACCACCGATGCTGCCACCCTGGAGGCGCTTTACGACAAACATCCCATCATCAAGCCAATCCTGGAACATCGTGAACTCTCCAAACTGCGCGGCACTTACGTTGACGCGCTGCCGGAGCTGATCAACCCGCGCACAGGACGCGTGCATACCAGTTACAACCAGACGGGCACCACCACCGGGCGCATCAGCAGCAGCAACCCGAACCTGCAAAATATCCCCATTCGCACGGAGATCGGGCGTGAGGTGCGGCGCGCGTTCATCGCGCCACCCGGTCGCAAACTGATTTCGGTGGATTACAGCCAGGTCGAACTGCGCATTATGGCGCACATCAGCCGGGACGAAACGCTGCTGGAGGCGTTCAGCCAGGGGCAGGATATTCATGCGGCGACTGCGGCGGCTGTGTATGGCATTCCGCTGGAACGGGTCACCAGGACACAGCGCAGTTTCGCCAAGCGTGTAAACTTTGGCCTGCTGTACGGTATGGGCGCGTACCGTCTGGCGCGGGATAGCGACCTGACAATGGCCGAGGCGGAGAGCTTCATTAAGACCTATTTTGAGCGGCTGCCGGGGGTGCGCCGTTACATCGACGACACCAAACGCGCCGCGCACCAGCCAGAAGGGTTGACGACCCTGTTCGGGCGGCGGCGGCGTTTCCCCGGCCTGATGCACGGGACGGGTAACCAGAATACGCGCGCTGCCGATGAACGCGCCGCAATCAACATGCCCATTCAGGGAAGCGCGGCAGACATCATGAAACGTGCCATGATCGACATCCACGCGGAACTTCAGCGCCGCAAACTGGAGACGCTGATGATGCTTCAGGTTCATGACGAACTGGTGTTTGAAGCGCCAGAGAACGAAGTTGAGACGGTCATGCAGCTTGCTGTAGACATCATGGAGCAGGCCTACCCACTTGACCCGGCGCTGAAAGCCAACGCGCAAGTGGGACCGAACTGGCGCGATATGGAATAAGGCGGTTGCAGGAAAATCGCCCTCGCTGTGCTGTTGCTGTGCCAGGGGACGAGGCAGACCTCATCACCTGCAAGTGAACGTTTCGTACTGGATACAGCCCGCCAGTCTGTGCCACAGTCCTGGCTCTGGCACAAACTGGCGGACACGCTCATCTACGTGGGGGCTGTGGACGGCTGAGGGCTGCGCGCACTTGCTCCAGCAGCGACCCACCTCCGGGATTCACCAACTGGGCAAAGTTCTGGCGCATGAGGGCAAGGCCTTCGCCAGAAAAGTCGCGCACGGTCAGGGCAATCACGGGTACCGTGCTGAACGCATCGCGCTGCTGAAGATCATGCACGAGGTTGAACCCGGCCATGTTCCCCATGAACAGATCGACGATCACCAGTGACGGGCGATGCGTTTGCAGCCAGACCCACGCGGCATCGACGCTGCCCACCGCTTCGACCTGGTAGCCGGAACGCTGAAGGATTTCGGTCATCAGGCGCTGGTCCTGCTGGCTGTCATCGACAACAAGAATGATCCCCTGATCATCGCTGCGCACGATCCGCGACAGCGACTCCTGCAAGAGGTCACGCGAGACAGGTTTAACCAGATAATCGCTCGCACCCAGGTAGAGGCCGCGCGTTTTGTGGTCCGCCACAGACAGCACGACAACCGGGATGTCTGCGGTCACCGGGTCCTGCTTGAGGGTGCGCAGCACTTCCCAGCCGTTCACACGCGGCATAACAATATCGGTCACGATGACGGCGGGCAGCAGGCGGCGCGCAAGGTCAAGCGCTTCTGCCGGTTCTTCTGTGCTGACCACCTGAAACTGATCTTCGCCCAGGTAATCGCGCACCAACTGAATCGAGGTGGGGTCGTCATCCACCAGCAGCACCAGTGGACGGCTGTCCGCTGCGATGGCCTGCTCGTCAATTTCCAGCCGACGCTGGCGGAGCTGAATGGGCAGCAGCACATAGAAGGTACTGCCAACGTTAAGGGCGCTTTCCACCCACAGCAAACCACCATGCATCGATACCAGTTTGAGGGCGATGGCCAACCCCAGGCCGGTGCCACCATATTCGCGCACGCTCGACCCGTCGGCCTGCCGGAAGGCATCGAAGATGATGCGATGGTTTTCCGGCGCGATGCCGATGCCGGTATCGCGCACAAACATCAGCATCCAGTCACCATCCGCCAGTTTCGTCCCCAACGGCAGGGCAGGGATTTGGTCGCTGCCGCCGCCTTCCACCGTAACCTGGCGCAGGCCGGTCGTGATATGGCCTTCGCTGGTGAATTTGACGGCGTTGCCCAGCAGGTTAATGAGCACCTGGCGCAGCCGCTGCTGATCCACCTCGACGGGGGGGAGATTGGGGGCGATGTCGATATTGACGGAGAGCTTCTTAACCTCCGCCTGCGGGATAATGCTGACCAGTGTGTCTTTGATCAGCGCTTCGAGGTGAATGGATTCAAGTTCGAGGTGAAGCTGACCGGCCTCAATGCGCGAGAGATCCAGCACGTCGTTGATCAGTTCCAGCAGGTGCTTGCCGCTGACATTCACGCGTTCGAGCCGATCCACCTGCTTCTGAGTGAGGTCGCCATACATACCGCTTAGCAGCAGTTCGCTGTAGCCGATGATGGCGTTCAGGGGCGTGCGCAGTTCGTGGCTGACATTCGCCAGAAA
>CAZQIJ010000601.1:0-2712 GCA_964592955.1 uncultured Anaerolineaceae bacterium | reverse complement strand
CCCCCCCCGCCACCGCCGCCCACAACGCGGACAACGCAGGCGTTGTCCCTACCTGGCCGCAACCACACACCCGGCCTCCCTGCCGTACCAAACCTCACCCCCTCATCGGCAGTATGCTATAATGGCGCGATTAACGGACAAGCACAGTTCTGGACGATTCATGATTCTGGTCACCGGGGCGACGGGGTATATCGGACGCCACCTCGTACAGCGCCTCATCGACGAACAGCGCCCCGTGCGCCTGCTGCTGCCTGAAAGCAAAATCCACAACCTGCCCTGGCCGACCCCGCCCGAAATCGTCGTCGGCTCTGTGCAGGACGAAGAGGCGGTGTACCGGGCGGCCACAGGCGCACACGTCATCTACCATCTGGACAGCGCGCAGTGGTGGGGACGCCCGCGCAACCTGGAGCGCGTAGAGCTGGTGGGCACGCGCCACGTGGTGGCGGCGGCACGGTCTGCGCGTGTGGGACGCCTCATCACGCTCAGTCACCTGGGCGCGTCGCCCGCGTCTGCCTTCTGGCTGTTGCGCATTAAGGGGCAGGTGGAAGAGGCCATTCGCGCCAGCGGCCTGGCGTATACGGTGATTCGCTCTGGCGTGGTTTTCAGCGCAGAAGATGCCTTCATCAACCACATCGCCATGATGCTGCGCCTTAACCCGCTGTTCTTTCTGATGCCGGGCGAAGGCGAAACGCTGCTTCAGCCCATTTACATCGATGACCTGGTGACGGCGCTGGTGAAGTGCCTGGATCTGCTGGCGACGGTTGACCAGACGCTGGAAATCGGCGGGCCGGAATATATTACGGTGGATGATCTGCTGCGGACGGTGATGCGCGTGACGGGCATGCGGCGGGTGATCATCCCGGTGCCGCCCTATGTGATGCGCTGGATTACCGCCGTTTACAGCCGCGGGCTGCCGCGCTCCCTGATGACGGCGCAGTGGCTGGACCTGCTGGCCAGCAACCGCACCACACGCCTGAACAACACCTATGAACTGTTCGGCATTCAGCCGCGCCGCCTGGAAGATACGCTGCTGACCTATATGGGCAGCCGCCGCTACCTGCTGCCATCGCTGCTGTATGCGCTGCGCCGCCGCCCGCGCGAAACCTAGTACTGGCCTGAACAGGCAAGGGGATAAACCGCAATGAATGCTGAGGTTTCTATACGCGCGCTGACCACCCTCGACGACATGGCCGAAGCGGTCGCGCTGCAGCGGCTGTACTGGGGCGACGATCTGGAGTCGGTTGTCCCGGCGCACATGTTATTCACGCTGGCCAGCTATGGCGGCCACGTGCTGGCGGCTTTTTATGGCAGCCAGATGGTGGGCGTGCTCATCGGCATGTTGGGCACCAACATCGAGCAGAGCCACCGCCCCGCGATGGCGAACCTGCTGATCGCGTCTAAGCGCATGGTGGTGCTGCCGGAATTTCGCAGTCACGGCATCGGCTACAAGCTGAAGCTGGCGCAGCGCGCTTTCGCCATCCAGCAGGGGGTGCGGCTGGTTACGTGGACGTTTGACCCGCTGCGCGCGGCCAACGCCCACCTGAACCTGCGCAAACTGGGCGGCATGTGCCAGAAGTACCAGGTGAACCTGTATGGCACGCAGGACGCCAGCGGCCTGGCCGTCTTTGGCGCGTCTGACCGGCTGCACCTGGACTGGTGGGTAACGAACCGCGTGGTGGAGGAGCGGTTGAACGGTACGCGCGCGCCCATGACGCTGACGCATTACCTGACCGTGAACACCGTCATCGTGAACCCCACGCAGGCGGATGGCGGCGATTTCGTGCGCCCGTCCGCTGGCATCAGGTCGCCAGATGGGTTGTTCGCGCTCGTCGAGGTGCCGCTGGACTGGGACTCGATGATCACGCTTGCGCCTGCGCTGGCGCAAGCCTGGCAGCGGCACACGCGCGAGGTGTTCACGCAGATGATGCAGGGCGAAGGCTATATCGTCATGGATTTCATGCGCGAAGTTCACGAGGGACGTGACCGCGGCTTCTATGTGCTGAGCTATAATCGGGGCACGGCCTATGGGCTGAATTAGCGCGCGTCAGAGTTCAGCCACGCCAGCGCCGCGTCGCGTTCGTTTTGCGTGAAGAACTTCCAGCGCCACGAACTGCGGCTGTAGCGCGAGGCCACCTGAAGAATGCCCATCAAATGCGTCATAAAGCCCAGGTCGGTACCGAAGACAAACGCCGTGCGCACCGGATTGTGGTTCGGATTCTGGCGCATCCATTCCCAGCCCATACGGCTCACGCGCGCCAGCGGCGGCATTCCCACACCCAGGTCATCCGCCACGATGTAGCGCAGCGTTTCGTGCGGGGTGGCGTGGGAAAACATCCAGTCTACGGCCATGAACACCTCTTCGACCGCCTTGGCATTGGAAGCCAGCGGCACGAGTTCATAGACACCGTTCTCTCTGCGCCCGAAGCGGATGGCCACGAACGCCACCGGAAGCTGCACCGGTATCGTTCCGGGCGGTAGGGATTCTGTCACGTCGAAATCCTTTCTGGTGTGAGCTGATGATACTACTATACGCCCAGTCATCCGCCAGAAGCGTTAAGACTGGGCGGGTCCGTAGGGCGATTCCAGGAAGATCCTCAATCCTTTGTAAAGGCGGACCGGCCATTTCATCGCGTCGTTGGTGTAGGGACGCGGCCTGCCTCTTTGCCGGGGGAACAAGTCCCCCGGCCAGTATCTATCTGGCAGCGTACCGGT
>CAZQIJ010000600.1:0-2715 GCA_964592955.1 uncultured Anaerolineaceae bacterium | reverse complement strand
CATACATTCCACCCCTGCGCCCAACCCCGGCAGCAGCTTCTATCTGCGTGCAGCATGGCGCAGTTCGCGGGCAGTTAGCGGGCTGCAAAATTCGTTGGAAGTGGCGCGGCTGTAACCATACTTCGCGTCAGAACGAGCATCGAGGCGCTGGCCATGCGGTATGTCAGGTCGGTAAGCGCCTCAATGACCGCCTGGGCTTCCTGTTTGCCCAGGCGGTATTCGAGAAACGTCGGGTTTTCGCGGCAGTAATCCAGGATGCTGCGGACAGCGGCAAGCACACGCCCTGTCTCCTGAGGTTGATCCCACGTTAACAGCGCGGCAACGTCCAGCCTGAGGTTCGCCGAGAACGTCTGCAGAATGCGTGTCTGGAAGAAGACCTTCCCCAACAGCAGCGACTCATAAACCATGACATCGTCCACGAGTACCAGCAGCGACTCGGGCTGTACGGTCACACGGTCCTCAGGCGGGATGAGCGCGATAATCTGCTCACCGATCTTCTGCGTCAGCGCATCCAGATGCTGTTTGCGTGCCCGCGCATCCAGGTCAGCGTCGCGCGCGGGGTAAATCGGCGCGCCGATGTTCATCACAAACCGGGGACGTTCCAGGCGAAAGACGCGCGGCACAGCGCCGCGTGTTCCGCCAAAGCCCATCGGAATAACTGGCGCGCCTGTTTTGAGGCTCAGCCACGCGACGCCCTGCCGGAACTGGAAACTGTTGGACTCCCAAACGCTGCCCTCAGGGAAGATCCCCACCACCTGCCCGGCCTTCAGCACCTCTATCGCCTGGGATAACGCCGTGCGATCCACCCGCCCGCGCTTGAGTGAGATATAGCCATAGAAATCAATCACCGCCTGATAAATGGGCGGAAAAGGCACGTCATCACCGCCCAACACCTCAACCCCCCGCCCGCTGAGCACTGCCATCAGGGCAATATCCATCGTATCCACATGGTTGGCCGCAAAGATTGCGCCCCCAGACCGCGGGATATTCGCACGGCCATTAACCTGTGTGCGCGAGAACATCATGAAGAGCAGCCGCCCAACCGTGTTGATCGACCAGCGCACAAACCGTTTGCGCGGGTAGGTCATCATGCGCCGCCCCGGATCAGGGTACGGTAATGCTCAAGCAGTTCGTCCATGATCGCTTCCCACGTTTGTGGCTGAATTGCGCTGCGGGCTTTCCCGCCCATCGCGCGGCGCAGGGCTTCATCCTCCACCAACCGCCGCGTGTGGTTCAACAGCGCCACGCCGTCATTCGGCTCAAAAATCAGGCCGTTCTCGCCAGACTGAATGAGATCCGCAACACCCCCTACGCGGCTGGTTACCACAGGTAAGCCAGACGCCATCGCTTCGGCAATGACCAACCCGAACGTTTCCACGGCTGAAGCAAACGTAAAGATGTCGCTGGACGCATAGGCGGCGCTTAGCGAGTCTCCGTGCATGTACCCGGTGAATGTGACCGGGAGCCCTGAGAAATGCCGTTACAGGCGTGGGCGGTCCGGGCCATCTCCAACGATCGCCAGATGCGTACCCGGCAGAAGTTCAAGCAGGGGCCTCAGCTGGTCAATCTGCTTCTCTGCGGCCACGCGCCCCACAAACAGCAGGATGACCCGCTCTGGATGCCCATCGGTAAGGCGCGCACGCATCGCCTCGCTGCGGAAGTGAGGCGAAAATAACGACGAATCCACACCGCGCCGCCAAAGATGGATCTTCCTGAACCCATGCGCTTCCAGATCCTCAATCACAGCGCGCGAGGTCGCCAACCGGAGATCCGCGCGGTTGTAGACGAAACGGTGCAGTGCCCACACGGGGCGCTCGATAACCCCCAGACCGTAAAACCGGACGATGCGCATCAGATGTGTGTGGAAAGAAAGCACCAGCGGCTTGTGCAGCGACCTGGCAAACTGCATCCCCATAATGCCTGCAAACCAGGGGTTAATCACATGCACCACATCCGGGGCGAAGGCTTTTAGCGCCTGATAGGTGCGCGGCCCTGGCAGGCCCAGCTTGGCTTCAGGATACCCCGGCATGGGGACACCCGGCAGGGAAATCACCCGGTAACCGTTATAGTCAGCAATGTGCTGCCCTGGTGAAATCACGAGGGCTTCTATGCCTGCCCGCCGGAAATGATCCAGCGTCAGGCACGTTATCGTTACCACGCCATCCAGTTTGGGGAGAAATGTTTCGGTGAAAATCGCAACACGCACGCCACAACTCCTCTACAGCGCGGCCATTATAGCATCTCATCCATCCATATCCATGCGGGTCCTTTGCGCCCACTGCACGCGTTACAATGACGCTGAAGCATCTTCGCCTCACAAGGAGTACGGGTCATGTCTTTTCCTGAGCATTTTGTTTGGGGTGCCGCAGCGGCGTCATATCAGATTGAAGGAGCAGCAGCAGCAGACGGTAAGGGGCCGTCGATCTGGGATATGTTCTGCAAGCGCCCTGGAGCTATTTATAACAACAATACGGGCGATACAGCCTGTGATCATTATCACCGGTATCAGAATGATGTCGCGCTGATGGCCGAAGTAGGGCTGCAAGCCTACCGTCTTTCGCTATCGTGGCCCCGGATTTTGCCAGAGGGTACAGGCGCGGTCAATGAAGCCGGGCTTAGCTTTTATGATCGGCTGGTAGACGCGCTGCTGGCCCACAACATTCAACCGTATGTGACCCTGTATCACTGGGATCTTCCGCTGGCACTGTACTATCG
>CAZQIJ010000599.1:0-2721 GCA_964592955.1 uncultured Anaerolineaceae bacterium | reverse complement strand
GATCTATACCGAAGGGTTGTTTGTGGGCCTGGCGTTTGGCAGCCTGGCGCTGATGCGCCGTCGGCAGTTTGCAGGGGCGGCAGTTCTGGCTGCACTTGCGACCTGGACGCGTGCTGTAGGGGGTGTGCTGATCTTGCCGCTGCTGCTGACATGGCTGCAAATGGTTTACCCGCCAGGCCAGCGCCAGCGGATGCTGTACCGCCTGCCGCTGGCCTTTCTGCCGCTGGTCGCGTATGGGTTGTGGCGTTTGGCTTACGGTGCGCAGTTCGATGTTGTTGAATCCAACTGGTTTGGCAACGGCCTGCTGGAACTGAACCGGACGGCAGAGGCGTGGCGCATGCTGCTGGACTATGCACAGGAGACGCCAGAGACGGTGCCAGTGCTGGTACTGGGCATGGGGGCAATCGCGCTCGCGCTGCTGAGCCTCCTCGTTACCCTGAGGCGCTATCCTCAGCTTGCGCTGTTCGGCCTGTTTGCGCTGCTGATCCCGCTGACGGGGGGATGGACGGGCACACAGAGCGCCGCGCGTTATGTGCTGGTTGTGCCCACACTGTGGGTAATGCTGGGACAGTGGAGCCGAAACGCGGTTTTTGACAAAGCCTGGACGCTGGCGAGCATCCTTCTGCTGGCGATGCAGGCCTACCTATTCAGCTTCGACTTCTGGGTAGCGTAGTTTCTTCCTTCACATAACACACCTGCAGGCGCAGACCTGCCCTTTGAGGAGAATCACCACTATGGCGTTTCCGAAAGATTTTGTTTGGGGAACCGCGACTTCAAGTTACCAGGTGGAGGGCGGCGGGCTGGACTATGGACGCGGCGAATGCATCTGGCACCGGTTTTCGCATACGCCGGGTAAGGTACACAATGGCGATACGGGAGATGTGGCCTGCGATCACATCCACCGGTACGAAGAAGACATTCAACTGATGGCACAGCTTGGGATTGATGCTTACCGTTTCAGCATTTCCTGGCCGCGCGTGCTGCCCGCTGGAACCGGTGTCGTCAATGAACAGGGGATGGATTTTTACGACCGGCTGGTGGATGCTCTGCTCCGCGCAGGCATCACCCCGTATCTGACACTCTATCACTGGGATCTGCCCCAGGCGCTTCAGGATCGCGGCGGGTGGGAAAACCCGGACAGCGTAAACTGGTTCGCAGATTACGCAGCGCTTGTGGCGCGGTCGCTGGGTGATCGCGTGAAGCACTGGATCACCCATAATGAACCTTTCGTTGTATCGATGGTTGGCAATCTGATGGGGGTACATGCCCCAGGTAAGACCGATACAACGGCGGCATACACGGTCGCGCATCATGTGCTGATTTCGCACGGGGAAGCGACCGCAGTTATGCGCAGCCAGATGCCGCGTGCAGAGGTGGGGATCACGCTCGACCAGACCTACAGTTTCCCGATGACGACCTCGCACGAAGACCGGGTTGCAGCCCGGCGCTTCGCGGCTTTTCATAATGACTGGTTCCTTGAGCCGGTGTTTCGCGGGGTTTATCCGGCAGATCTGGTCGCGCTGCTGGAACCGAAGGGCGTGTTTGCGAACATCCGTCTGGATGACATCAGCCGGGCCTGCGTGCCGGTGGACTTCCTCGGTATCAACTACTATACACGCAACATCATCACCCACAATGCAGACGATCTTCTGGGCATTGGTTACGGCAGAAATCCAGATGGCGCGCACACCGCAAGCAACTGGGAAGTGTACCCGGAGGGTCTGCTGCACACGCTGCTGTATCTGCACAATGCATACCACCCGCCGCGTATCTTCATCACCGAGAACGGTGCAGCCTATGACGACCCGCCAACAGTAAACGGCATTGTGCCCGATCCAGATCGCACGGCCTACTATCGCCTGCATCTGGACGCCGTAAGCCAGGCAATTGATCTGGGTGTACCCGTTGCGGGCTACTTTGCCTGGAGCTTCCTGGACAATTTCGAATGGGCTGAAGGCTATAACAAGCGTTTTGGGCTTTATCATGTGGACTTCGAGTCACTGGTGCGCACCCCCAAACAGAGCGCCCACTACTATCGCGATCGAATCCTTCAGGAGAAAGGGTAAGGCAGGGCCACACAAGAAAAGAGCCACCGATTTGGGCGGGTGGGGACGTTGCCCCGCCCCTACACGGGATTGATTGTATGCTTGGAGTAGCGTAAGGGCATAGGCCGAACCGCAGGCGGCGGGCGTTATTGCGCTGCCTGCACCAGTTGCAGCGACGGCGTAAATCGCCAGCATACACAAACACGGTGCAACTAATGGATCAAACCCATCTAGATCCGCCGGATTTTGGGGCGGACGATTGTGCGTATTCGTTTTGGTTTGTCCATAAGGTCAAGTGATCAAAAAGTGCCACCCGAAGGTGGCACCTTTGTGTTGATTCTGTGGGGCATGGATCGGGTTGATCCACGCCCTTTGTTTCATGTTTCAGGGATTGCGAAGGCTTAGGCTTAGGGTCTGGTGACGTTTGTGCTAGTTTCAGTCCTGGCAGCCAGGGCTGTCAACAGAACCTAGTTGCCGCTGGGAGCGGGAGCAAAGCCGCCGCGCGTCGCGCCAGGGGTCACGGTCAGGCTGACGTCATCCACAAACAGCTTGCCAGACTTGGTGCGGTTGTTCAGCTCGAACTTGACGCGGACTGCGTCGGCAGTCAGCACAAGGGTCTCATTGACCAGTTGGTACTCGGTCGAGACCGTGTCGAAGCGAACCGTCCAGTTCTGCA
>CAZQIJ010000598.1:0-2723 GCA_964592955.1 uncultured Anaerolineaceae bacterium | reverse complement strand
GTGTTGGTGGCCGGTTCTGGCGTGTTAGTGGCAGGCTGCGGCGTGTTGGTGGCCGGGACAGGGGTCACCGTCTCGGTCGCCAGCGGTGGGAGGACACCATCAGACCAGAATCCGCCAGCCACGGTATAGCTGCCGCCGGTCAGCAGTCCGGCGTCTGGCTGGCCGATGCTGCCCTGAAGCACATAGCTGCCGCCGGTGCTGAGTCCAGCGCCAGAGTCCACGGTGGAGGGGCTGAGTTCATACCCGCCGCCGGATGACGCGAACACCAGCGCCACCACGGCCAGCAGACCGATGGGGAGAATTCTACGCAGTAATTTCATCGTGTTTTCCTCAAATGATAAGCGTATGCAGTGCGACCGTACAAACAGCGGCGTGAAATGCCGCCACGCTGATGAGTCCCATCGGGATGACTTCGCCGCGCAGGACGTGGGCTTGTACCAGTGACGCTGCATACAAGTGTAACCCCGGTATGGCCGCAAGCGCAATTGCGTGTGTGCGGGGGGTGCAGGCGGATCGTGGCGCAGGCCGCGCGTTGTGCGCGCCCTGGGCGAAAACACAGCCTGCGCTGCCCACTTCGTTGTAATCACGCAGGAAAGATGTCATAGTGGCTACAAATGTAGCCAGTCATTGAGCAGAGCATCCTTATGGCAGACTGTTTCATCTCGTACCGCCGCACACCCAGCGCACCTGTCGCCACAATGCTGCAATCCAAACTGGAAAGCAGGCACGGCATCGACGCTTATGTGGATACCACCCGCACGGATGGCACGCGCGTGAGCTTTCCCGACCGCCTGATGACCGCCATCGCCGAAGCGCCGGTGTTCGTCTGCCTGCTGGGAGAGCGGGAGGGTCAGCACACGCTTCAGAGCGAGTGGGTGCTGAAGGAAATCCAGCAGGCCTATGACCTGCGCAAGTTCTGCATCCCGGTCTTTCAGGAAAGTTATCGTCCCCTGCCAGATATGCCCCCGGCGGTGGATTACCTGCTGGGGTTTGACGGCATTCACATTTTTGACCAGAAGAACATCATGGTGGATGAGTCGGTCGGCCAGTTGGCCGCGCTGATCCGCCCGCAACTGCAGAAGCGGCGGTCGCGGGGCGTCTCTGTCGTCGCTGGGCTGGGGGTGGTGGTCGTGGTGGCGCTGGTCGTGGCGGGTGCGGCCATGCTGGCCAACCCTCTGATGACCCCAGAGACCACACCGGAAGGGACGACGGCAGTCGCGGCAGCGACCGAACCCGCATCACCGACCAATGAAACCATTACTTCACCGACCGACGCACCTACCGCTTCGCCGACCGCAACCGTGACCGAAGCGCCGCCCACCGCCACCGATACGCCCATGCCAACGCCGAACGCGACCGAACGCGAGCAGACCCTCCAGGCGGAGATGGTCAACCTCCAGACGGAGCAGGCACTCACGGCAGCAGCCATCGCGCAGATGACCGCGACCGCCCAGACCGCCACCGCCGATGCCTCGACGGACACCCCGACCCCGGATGACCGCGCCACCGCTGCCGCACGCCTGACGCAGACGGTCGAGGCTGCTACCGTAACGCAGGCCTGGATCGACAGTTGGACCGACACACCCACATCGACTTATACGCCGACATTCACGCCGACGCGCACAGGGACATTTACGCGAACACCGACGTTCACCTTTACGCCGACGCGCACCCCAACATTATCACCGGAGCAGATCGCGCAGACGCCGGTGAGCGCCAATGACGCATGGACTCCTTACGAACGCGACTTCGACGGCGTGACGATGGTGCTGGTCCCGGCGGGCAGCTTTCAGATGGGGAACGATCCAGAAGGTCGATACTGGACCGGCAGCACATTGATCAACGGTGTGCCGGATGGTGGCTTCCAGGAGTTCACGCAGCCCTTCTGGATCGACAAGTACGAGGTGACGCAGGCACAGTTCAGAGCCTTGGGCGGCACGAAAGCCAGAGCCAACGGGTTCAGCGGCGACAACCGCCCGGTGGAAAATATCACCTGGTTTGAGGCCAGCGATTTCTGTGCGCTGCGCGGCGCGCGCCTGCCCACCGAAGCGGAATGGGAGTATGCCGCGCGCGGCCCGGACAGCCTGGTGTATCCCTGGGGAAATGCCTGGAACCCGGATTATGCAGTGTGGTCTGGCAATTCAGGGGCCCAGACGGCTGAGGTGGTTGACGCGAACGGCAGCCCGCTGCGACCCGACGGCGCTTCCTGGGTGGGTGCGCTGGACATGAGCGGCAACGTGTGGGAATGGACGAGCACGATTTACCGCCCCTACCCCTACGATGCCTTCGATGGCCGCGAAAACCTGGCCGATAGTGGCAGCAAGCGGGTGCTGCGTGGCGGTTCGTGGAATTGGATCGCTGCTGATACGCGCGCCGCCGCCCGCGACGATTATGCAGGGGATTTTACCAGCAGTGACTGGTACGGCTTCCGCTGCGCCCGCGATTTTCAGCCCAGCGACCTCGACTAAGATGAACGGTGACGCCGTTCCAACTCAGCTTCGACATCCTCCAGGCTGATACCCAACTGCGCCATCAGCACCAAGCTGTGGTAGAACAGGTCGGATAGCTCACCGATCTGTTGCTCGCGTCCCTGCCCCAGCGCAGCCACAATTACCTCCGTTGCCTCCTCCCCTACCTTCTGCGCAATCTTGTTAAGCCCTTTTCTAAAAAGGCTGTTGGTATAACTGCCCGGCTTCGGGTTGGCCTGACGATCGGCGATCAGA
>CAZQIJ010000597.1:0-2728 GCA_964592955.1 uncultured Anaerolineaceae bacterium | reverse complement strand
GGCGGGCGCCCACGCCGTAAGGATCAAAGGCTCAAACGCAAACCTGACGTGAGCGCGGCTGGTATACGGGTGGCTGGTGTACAGAACAAGGGCTTGATCCCGTGAACGCCACGCCACTTCAGCCGCCGCAGCGTGTTACCCCTGCTGGGCGTTCAGCTCGCGCAGCGCGTCGCCATCGGTTTCACCGTTCAGGCACCCGCCCACCTGGTTGAGGTAAATCTCCCCTTCTGCCCAGCCAATAATGCAGTCTTCGACGCGCAGCGAGACTTCGGCAAACTGCGCATTAAGCTCCTGGCTGATGTCTGCAAGCCGGTTGCTGGCGATCAGCAGACCAATGACGACCAGCAGCGCCCCGCTGAGGGCTTTGATGCTGCGCATGTTGCGCTGCAGACGGCGCAGAATGCCCTGAGCGCTGTCCAGCATCAGCGCCGCAATCAGGAACGGCAGCCCTAATCCGAACGAGTAGACCACCGCCAGCATCACCGCCTGGCCGAATTCATCACTCATCGCGCCCATACCGATGATGGTGCCGAAGATCGGGCCGATGCAGGGGGTCCACCCGGCGGCGAACACAACACCCATCAGAACCGAGCTGCCCAGGCCATTGCTGCCGGTCGCCGTCATTTCGCGCCGGGTATCGGCATACAGCGCCTGGTCGAGGCTGTTCACAAGGTTGGTCAGGTAAATTCCCGGCGTAACGAACGCGTTTGCGATAAACATCAGCAGCAGCAGCACCAGCACTGCAATAAGCGCCACGACAGGCACCCAGGATGCAGGTGTTTCCCACAGGTAGCTGTTCCAGAAATCCAACTGGCCCACGAAACCCCAGATCAGTGTCGCGCTCCCGAACACCGCTAGCCCGGTGACCAGGGCAAAATCCAGACCAGGGCGTTTGGCGGCGCGCACCCGGTCGAACAGCGATGGCAGCACCCCCATAAAGTGCAGCCCCAGGAAGATGATCACCGCGCCGCCCAGACGTGCCAGGATATCGCGCACGGCAGCGAAGTGATGACCGCTGACCTGCCGCAGAAGCCCCTGCGTGACCACGTTGAACAGCACGAAGACCAGCGTAAAGCCGAGGACAAACATCACCCCGTGCAGGAATGTGCTGAAGCGCGCCTGAAATGTGGAACGCCTGATGACCGCCGCTCCGCCTGCACTGATGCCACCAACCTCGATCTGGGCGGCCACAGTCTGCGCGACGCGGTTGCCCATGTAACCGATATAAGCGGGGACGAGCGGCAGCACACAGGGAGAAATGAACGAGAGCAGACCGGCCAGAAATGCCAATCCAAGCGTAATATCCATAGCGAAAAACTCCAGATGAAATCGACTCTGCTTATTTTACGTTATGCCACTCAGACGCTGGCAGTGACATTATTCATACGTTGGCGTGAAATCCTGGCCATTCTGGCAGTGCGGTGGTGCCCCAGGCGCGCCAAAAGCGTGCAGTTCGGTGTTGGGGAAATGCAGCCCTCACCCGCCTGCCAGATCGCACTAACGCCGCTGCACGACCAGGGGAGGGAAACGCACAGACGCTCCCAACTGGGTTCGTCTTCCCGCGCGTGTCACCGTCCCTATGACCCCCTGCTTTGCGTACCGCATGGCGTGTATGCGGGTGGGGCGTTTGGCGAAAGACGGCGCACCCCAGCCTTTGCAAAAGCCCAGGCTCCATGCAAATCTGGTCTTTGTTTTTCCGAAACGGCCTGTTAAGATTGTAACCCAACCTGACCTGTTGATTGTTCAACGGGTCACAAACAACTGAAATGCATCAGCATTCATCCAGAGCGCGGAAGGGAACCGGCCCAACGAACGCGCGGCAACCCCTGTTACCAGGAAGGTGCCAATTCCGGCAGAGACATTCTCTGGGAGATGAGCGAAACAGCACTTCTGCGCGCCTACCTCCCTGAGAGCAGGCGTTTTTTTTCGTCTACCTGAAAGTCCATTTGTCAAGTTGTCCAGTAAAGAAGGAACACGTCATGAGCAACACCGAAATGCAAGCGCAAAGCAGCACCACCACGTTTATGTCTGCACCTCAGTACTTCTACACCTCAGAATCGGTTTCTGAAGGTCACCCTGATAAGATGTGTGACCAGATTTCGGACGCGGTTCTGGACGCCATCCTGGAGCAGGATCCGAATGCGCGTGTGGCCTGCGAAACCGCTACAACCACCGGCCTGGTGCTGGTGATGGGCGAAATTACCACAACGGCCTACGTAGACATCGACAAACTGGTGCGGGAGACCGTCGTCGGCATTGGCTATGTGGACGCGACCTATGGATTTGATGCCCGCACCTGCGGCGTGATTGTATCGATAAAGGAACAATCGCCAGATATCGCCCAGGGTGTGGATAAAGCCCTGGAAGCCCGCGAGGGACAAATGTCCGAAGAGGAAATCGAGGCTACCGGCGCGGGCGATCAGGGGATGATGATTGGTTTCGCCTGCGACGAGACGCCAGAGCTGATGCCGCTGACGGTCATCCTGTCTCACCGCCTGGTGCGCCGCCTTAGCGAAGCGCGTAAGTCTGGCGAACTGCCCTGGCTGCGCCCGGATGCCAAGAGCCAGGTCACGGTGGAATATGCGTTTGGCAAGCCGAAACGCGTGGATACGATTGTGATTTCCACCCAGCACGCGCCGGAAATTTCGCAGGAAGCGATTCGCGCGGCGGTGATTGAAAATGTGATCAGGCAGGTTGTCCCGGCGGAACTGCTGGACACCGACACCCG
>CAZQIJ010000596.1:0-2730 GCA_964592955.1 uncultured Anaerolineaceae bacterium | reverse complement strand
TTCGGGCAGATCCGGCCGCAGACGGTGCGGGATCTGCCGCGCTTCGGCTCCATCAACGTCCATGCCTCGCTGCTGCCCCGCTGGCGCGGCGCTGCGCCCATTCAGGCCGCGATTCGCGCCGGGGACAGCGAGACCGGCATCACCATCATGCAGATGGACGCCGGGCTGGACACCGGGCCGATGCTTTCGCGCGTCTCCATCCCCATCGCGCCAGACGAAACCGGCGAGTCGCTGCACGATAAGCTGATGCTGCTGGGCGCGGAGCTGCTCATCCCCACCCTGGCCGGTATCCTGGCCGGGACGGTCACGCCGCAGCCCCAGGATGACGCCCTGGCCACCTTCGCGCCGCAGATCCAGAAAGACGATGGCCGCATCGCCTGGGCCCACAGCGCCGCGCAGATCGACCGCACGGTGCGCGCCTTTACCCCCTGGCCGGGGACGTTCACCCACTGGCACGACGGCCAGATGCTCAAAATCCTCAGCGGCGCGCCGGGGGCAGGTCAGGCTGAGCCGGGGCGGGTGGTGCTGCGTGGGGGGCGCGTTGGGGTGGGCACCGGGGACGGCCTGTATTACCCGCTGATGGTGCAGCTTGCGGGCAAAAAGCCCACGCCGCTGGACGATTTCGTGCGGGGCCGCCCAGAGTTTGTGGGAGCGATGCTCGGCCAATGACGTGTCCGCTGAGACCAGATCACCGCGCGCTGGTGGTGGCGCTGGCGCTGCGACCGAACGCTTAACGCCTGGCCTTCGCCTTCCCGCCGCTGCCTTTCCCGCCGCGATGCGCCGTCCACGCGCCATTGGCCTGCGCATCGACCACGAATCCGCTGGCGCGGCAACGTGCCTCAAAGAAGTCAGCCAGTGCCTGCGTCTCCACAGGGCTGTTCTGCGCCACGTCCACAACGCCGATCAGCGAAATTTCCAGCGGGAAAAGCTGGCGCTGGTCGCGGTAGAAGCGGATCACAGCCCTGGCCGACCTACGTTGAACGATCCCGCTGTAGCGGACTTCCCGAAAGGCGCGCAGTGCGAGCGGTTCCCAGCCGCGCCGCCGCCTTATCGAAATCTCGCCCTGTTCGTTACGCAGCCCCGTCACCGGGTCGGTGACAAACGAGATTAGCGCCGCCAGAACCCACAGCACAACCGAAACCGTAAAATAGGCTTCAGGCATGGCCGTCGTCTGGTACTGTGTAGACAAAAAGCCGTTCGCGGCCAGCAGGATCCCGGCCACTGCCAGCAGCAGTGATGCAGCCCTGGCCCCGTAAGCCGGAATCCGGAATTCCCCCGTCACACGTGTTTCGCGCACCACACCCACACTATCCCAGCCTTTCGGTGCCCGGTTTACGGTCACAAACAGCACCAACCCCACCGGAACCAGCACTATGATCAGCAGCAGCGACCCGGCATTCGGCACCAGGACCGGCGCAGCAAGGGTGGCGACGATGAGCACAATGAGGACTGCATTTCCTGCCATGCGCTTGCGCTCGTAAGCACCAGTGTCACGCTTTCTGCCCATTCCCATACGTCAACCCTTATGCTTGCTACCTATCCGAAACGTGGCATTTGCGGGGACACATGCCAGCATGCCCGCCGCACTTCAGAATAGAGAATAATCACAGGGCAACCGCAGCAGTGGTTGGCGTTGTGCGTTTGCCGAACGAGGCAGGCCCTGGCGCTGCAATGGGTCCCGGTGGGGTTAATCCTCCACCACAAACGGGAACAGGATGTAGCACATGACCAGATACACCACGTTGACAAAAGCCAGCACCGAAACCCAGATCGCCCACAATTCCGGCGGCTGTTCCAGCAGGATGCCGTTGGCAGCGCGCACCGCCGAAAGCAGCACCGGCAGCGCCGCTGGCAGCATGATGATGGGCAGCAGCGTTTCGCGGCTGCGCGTTTGCACCGTCATGGCCGAAAGCAGCGTCCCGATGGCGGCGAATCCCAGCGTGCCCAGCAGCAGCGTGACGATCAGCAGCGGCTGAAACAGGTTGTAGTTATACAGCAGGGTCATCAGCGGCAGCAGCAGCAGCGCCACCGTGACGGCAAACAGGTAATTGGCCAGCATCTTCCCGATGAAAATCGCGGCGCGGTCAATAGGCGCGATCAGCATCGCGTCCATGATGGACTGTTCACGCTCGGCGGCCATGCTGCGGTTGAGGCCGAGCATGATGGCGAAGACGATGGTCACCCACAGCACCCCGCTGATGACTTCCTCGCGGGCGGTGCGGTTGAGTTCCAGGGCAAAGCTGAAGACCAGAATCGCCAGCAGCGAGAACAATCCCATCGCGCTGACCAGCTCGCGGCTGCGGAATTCGGCGCGCAGGTCTTTGCGCAGTACGGCGATGGCGGCTTTGAAGAATGGGGTCATCGTGCGTTGGCCATATGCGTCACCTGGCTGTAATCTGCGGCCAACTGCGCCGCGCTTAAGGCTTCTGTTGGGGCATCATAGGCGATCACGCCTTTGGAGAGGATCACGGCGCGGTTGGTGAGCACCGGCACCCGGTCTAGCTGATGCGTGGTCATCAGGATCGTGCGCCCTTCGCGGCGCGCGTCCAGCAGCAGGCCGTCCAGCGTGCCGCCCGCGTCCTGATCCAGGCCGGTGTACGGTTCGTCAAACAACAGGATGTCTGGATTGTGGATCAGCGCGCGGGCGATGCTTAGCCGCTGAAGCATCCCGCGCGAAAAGGTGCGCACCTGGTCATGCGCGCGCCGCGCAAGCCCCACACGCTTCAGCAG
>CAZQIJ010000595.1:0-2744 GCA_964592955.1 uncultured Anaerolineaceae bacterium | reverse complement strand
GCTCTATAAGTATGGGCGTGCCACCTCGGCCAGCTAACGCTATTCCAGACAAAAAACCAGCCACCGATTTGGGCAGGGTGGGACATTGCCCCACCCCTACACCTGATTGATTATTTTCGCGGTACCGCCAAAGCGCCTCGCCCGTAGCGCGCAGAGGCGGTGCCGCTGTGCGCCTGCTAAGGCAGCATGTTTGCGTGCTAGGCGCGCTGGGTATCTGCCGCCGGGATCACGCCGTGCTGCGCCGCCAGGATCTCCAGCGTGCGGGCGATTTCCTGCGCGCGCCGCTCCATCGACCATCCCAGCGCCTCCGCCAGCGCATCTGCCAGCTCTGCCAGCAGCGGTTCGGTTACGCCCCCCAGCCAGCCGATGAGCGAGCGGCGCAGCAGCAGGTCATCCAGGTGGACGATATGCTCGCTGTGCGCCAGAAAATGGATCTCGCGCCGCGAATAGTCCGGCAGCGTCTTCAGCGGTGTATCCAGGTCATCGCGCATAAACGACGCGATGGCTTCGGCGCGCGTACCGTAGCGCTGGAACAGGTCGCGCACCCGGTGCATGGGCAGGCCAGACGCCTGATGCACGCGCTTGATCCAGGCCGATTGTTCGCTTTCGGTGCGCGGGTAATGCTTGCCGCCGCCGATGGCAACGTGTTCGGTGCTGGTTTTGCGCGGCTTGTTAAGATGCGCCAGCACTTTGTTGGCCGTTTGTTCTGCGAAGGCGCGCCACGTCGTCCACTTGCCACCCACCAGCGCATAGATGGGGAACGTGCGCTGCGCGTTCGGCTCCAG
The DNA here is from genome assembly GCA_964592955.1 of uncultured Anaerolineaceae bacterium. Lineage (GTDB taxonomy): Bacteria > Chloroflexota > Anaerolineae > Aggregatilineales > Phototrophicaceae > CAZQIJ01. The sequence continues at coordinate 1,959 of CAZQIJ010000595.1, read as the reverse complement.
CACGCGGATGCTGTGATCGCGCGAGACGTTGCCGGTGAAGTTCTTGTCGCTGCTGGGCAGCGGGCGCACCCCGCTGAAGTGAAACACGATGTGTGAACGCTCCACCGGAATGGTCGGGAAGACGCGCCGAATCATGCCCAGCATATAATCGCGTTCCGCGTCAGTGGTCACGGCGTCGTCCGGGTTATCGATGCGGATATCGGTGGTGCCCACCATCACCCGGCCCATGAAGGGCAGAATGAGCACGATGCGCCCATCGTTGTTCTCGAAGAAAATTTCATGGTCGCCGATCTGCGCCAGCAGTTCCGGGTGATCCAGGATGAGGTGCGAGCCTTTCGTGCCGCCGATGAACTGCGTGCCCGCGTTCAGCCCCTCGTTCACAAAGTCGATCCAGGGGCCGGCAGCGTTGATCACCAGGCGGGGCCGAACGGCGACCGTTTCGCCGGTCAGTTCGTCGCGCAGGGTGACGGACTCAGGATCTCCGCGAACGGCGCTCACGTAGTTGAGGGCGGTCGCGTGGCCACCAGCAGCCGCCAGCGTATCCAGCACCAGTTCGAGGCAAAGGCGTTCGGGGTAGGGCATCCACGCATCGTAATAGGTGGCGGTATACTGCACATCGCTGTGCATGGCGGGGTAGCGCGCCAGGGACTGCTGACGCCCCATCATGGTGTGGGTGGGCATCACGCGGTAACTGCTCGCGAAGATATCATACAGCATCAGCCCCAGCTTAATGACCAGCGCGCCGCGCTCGCTGGGCTTGTCGCGCAGGCCCAGGAACTTCAGCGGCGCATTCAGCAGGCCAGAAAACCGGCTGAAGATGGGGATGGTGGTGGGCAGGGGGCGGGCGTAATGCGGGGCGTTGTGAAGCAGCAGGTTACGCTCTGTAAGCGCTTCACGCACCAGGCGGAACTCGCCGTTTTCCAGATAGCGGATGCCGCCATGCAGCATGTGCGACGATGCGGCGCTGGCCCCAGAACCGAAATCGCCGCGATCCACCAGCAGCACATCCACATCCTGCAGCGCCAGCTCCCGGAAGACCCCAATACCGTTGATGCCGCCGCCGATGATCAGTACCGAAACGGTAGGGTCCAGCCGCAGCGCCTCAAATTCTTCTCGTAACATCGTTTTTTCCTGAGTGTACCTGTGCCGACTAACGACTATTACAGGGTATCACGTTTAGCTTAACAGGGCATGTGTCCTCCATCATCAAATCGAAGGGGGTGGGGTGAGCGCGCAGCGGCCTGGCAGACGCGCGTCCTGGCGCTTGACCCGCACTTCACGCCTGCGCCGTCTTCCTCTATAATCCCTTCCCCCACAAAAAAGAGGAGCACAAACGGATGACGATCAACGCCAAACGCACACGTCCTGCCATGAGCGGTTACGGGCTGAGCAGCGACGAAACCGGCATGCTGGATTGGGATTGGGTGTCGCAGCGCATGGCACAGGCGCGCACCTACTGGATAGGCAGCGTAACCCCGGACGGCAGGCCGCACGCGGCACCGGTTTGGGGCGTGTGGCTGGAGGACCGCGTTTACTTCAGCACCGGGCATACGACGCGCAAGGGGCGTAACCTGCTGGCCAACCCAGAGGTGTTTGTACACCTGGAAAGCGGCGACGAAGTGGTGATGGTGGAAGGCGTGGCCGAAACCGTGACCGACGCCAGCGTGGTGCAGCGCGTGGCCGAAATCTACGCGCCGAAATACAACCTGCCAGGTGCGCTGGCAGAGATGCAGGGCGGCCTGGTCTTCGTGGTCGCGCCGCGCTTTGTGTGGGCATGGCTGGAAGCAGACTTCCCGACCACCGCGACGCGCTGGGACTTCCGGTAGCGCGGTTGGTCGGCGGCGGGGCGCGGCGGTTTTGCCCTCACCCCTTCGTTCCCCCTCTCCCTGCCGCCGCTGCGCGGCCAGGCGAGGGGGCAGGCCGTCGCCCGTCGCCACCGGGATCATTCCCCTGTAACGG
>CAZQIJ010000594.1:0-2763 GCA_964592955.1 uncultured Anaerolineaceae bacterium | reverse complement strand
GTGCTTCACGCGCTCCATTACCTGGGTGTGAAAGATCTTCAACTGGTGCATCAGCCAGACGATCTGCGCGGCGCAGAAAAGATCATCCTGCCGGGGGTGGGCGCATTTGGGGCGGGAATGCAGCAGCTCCATGCACAGGAACTGGTGCAGCCGCTGCGCGCGGCAGTGGCTGCCGGTGTACCGTATCTGGGCATCTGCCTGGGTATGCAGTTCCTGTTCGAATACAGCGATGAAATGGGGCATCACGCTGGGCTAAACCTGCTGCCAGGCTGTGTTACCCGCTTTCCAGAAGCGCAGAAGCTGAAGGTGCCGCACATGGGCTGGAATCAGCTTGAGATCGTGCAGGAGTCGCCCCTGGTGGATGGTCTGGATGAAAACAGCTATGCTTACTTCGTCCACAGTTATTACTGTGCACCCAGTGCGCCTTCTGATGTGGTGGCAACCGTAAACTATGGTTTGGCTTTTACAGCAGTCGTGCAGCGCGGTAATATCTTTGGGGTGCAGTTCCATCCGGAAAAAAGCCAGAACACCGGACTGCGCATTTTGTCAAATTTCTTAAATATAGCAGGATAAACAGAATGATAATCTATCCCGCGATTGATCTGCGCGGCGGAAAAGTAGTGCGCCTCAAAGAAGGCAATCCCAATCACGAGACGGTGTTCAGCGACAACCCAATCGCTGTTTTGCAGCGATGGCTGAATGAAGGGGCAACCTGGGTTCACATGGTGAATCTGGATGGCGCATTTGACCAGGCAAACGACAATCTGAACATCCTTAAGGAGGCCGCCAGGCTGGGTGGCAGCATCCAGTTCGGCGGCGGGCTGCGCAGCCTGGATGACGCCGAAACCGCGCTGAATCATGGCGCGGCACGCGTTGTACTGGGCACCCTGGCCGTCACTAACCCAGAGCTTCTTCCCCAGGCTGTAAACGATTTCGGTGCGGAACGCGTGTGTGTGGCGCTGGATGCGCGTGACGGCAGGATTGCCACGCACGGCTGGCAGCAGAGCACTGAGCTTAAGCCGCTCGAACTCGGACGCAGAATCGCGGCAATGGGCGTGCGGCATGCGCTCTACACCGATGTTAAGCGCGACGGCAGCATGGTCGGTGCCAATATCCACGATACGATTGTGCTCGGACGTGACACGGGCCTGCAGGTGATTGCGTCTGGCGGGGTGACCACGATGGAAGAAATTCACCAGTTGGCACGCAGCCAGATGGTGGCAGGCGCAGTGATCGGCATGGCACTCTACGAAGACAAACTCACGCTGACTGAAGCCTTAATCGCTGCAAGGAGCAGTAATGTTAGCTAAGCGTATTATCCCCTGCCTGGACGTGATGAACGGGCGCGTGGTAAAAGGCGTCAACTTCGTTAACCTGCGCGACGCGGGCGATCCTGTGGAGCAGGCCGTCATCTATGACCGTGAAGGGGCAGACGAACTTGTCTTCCTGGATATTACGGCCAGTCACGAAAATCGCGGCACCATGCTGGATATGGTGCGCCGCGTGGCGGATGCCCTGTTTATCCCGTTCTGTGTGGGCGGCGGCATTCGCACAATCGAAGACATTCGTGCCACGCTGCTGGCAGGGGCAGATAAAATCGCCATCAACAGCGCCGCGATCCGGTCGCCAGCTTTGATCAATGACGGTGCATGGGCCTTTGGCAGCCAATGCGTGGTGGTGGCCATAGACCCGCGCCGGATAGACGGCAAATGGATCGTCCACATTAACGGCGGGCGCGTCCCCACCGGGCGCGAGGCGGTCGAATGGGCGCGTGAGGTCGAAGATCGCGGTGCGGGAGAAATACTGCTGACGAGTATGGATCGTGACGGTACCAGGGCCGGTTACGACATCGAACTGACGCAAGCGGTGGCCGAAGCTGTCTCCATCCCGGTGATTGCCTCAGGCGGCGCAGGTAAACGCGAAGATTTTCTGGCAGCGCTGACCGAGGGCGGAGCCGATGCTGCGCTGGCCGCAACCCTGTTTCACTTCAATGAGCTGCGCGTGGGCGATCTGAAGCATTACCTCAATGCGCAGGGTGTTCCAGTGCGGATGTGGGGCTGGGAACATGCTCAGTGAGCCGCAACTGACACGCCTGCTGGCCAATCTCAGATGGGATGAACGCGGCCTGATACCGGCCATCGTGCAGGACGCCACAACGCTTCAGATGCTTATGCTGGCGTACATGAACGCAGAGTCCCTGCGCAGAACACTGGAACTGGGCGAAACGGTGTTCTGGAGCCGCAGCCGCCAGGCGTTGTGGCACAAGGGGGCCACCAGCGGCAACACGCAGCGGGTGGTATCTATCCACGTGGATTGTGACGGCGACACGCTGCTTGTGCTGGTTGACCCGGCAGGGCCAGCCTGTCATACTGGGGCGGTATCCTGCTTTTACCGAGCCATCGCACAGTTTGCAGAGACTTCAGGAGACGAACAACTTGGCTGAAATGCTCACCCGTCTGGAACAGATCATCCTGGATCGCAAAGCCAACCCTCAGGCAAACAGCTACACCAACCGCCTGCTGGATGCGGGTACACCGAAAATCGCGCAGAAGGTGGGGGAAGAAGCTGTGGAAGTCATTGTGGCGGCGCTGGCACAACCGCGCGAGCGACAGGTCAGCGAATTTGCTGACCTGTTTTATCATACGTTGGTTTTGTTGGCGGATTTGGGCATTTCATTGGACGAGATCTGCGCCGAACTTGATCAGCGTCACAAGGCCGGATAGCGGCTGATGGGGTTCGGCATGCGCCGCGCCCCCCCCCTTT
>CAZQIJ010000593.1:0-2768 GCA_964592955.1 uncultured Anaerolineaceae bacterium | reverse complement strand
ACATACGCCGTCGGATACGTGATCTGCGGGTTGACCGCGGCCAGGGTCGGCGCATCTTCGCCCAGGTTCAGCCACACCGGCAGTGTGCTGCGCGGCGCGTCCGGGAAGTAATTGGCGCGGATCTCGTCCAGCCGCCCGGAGCGGCGCAGGTATTGCAGCGTCTGGTTGACGAGGTTGCGCAGCACCACATCCTGGCGCGGCAGCGCGATGGCGTAGGGCTCCAGTTCCACCGGCGTTTCCAGAATACGGAACGCTTCTGGTTGCAGCGTGATGCGCGTCAGGTGATGTCGGCTGGCCACGATGCCATCCACGTCCCCTGCGCCCAGTGCGCCATAAGCGCGATCCAGCGTCAGAAACGGGCGCACGTCAAAGGCCGCGCCGCTGCGCGCCATGTAATCTGCCAGCGCGCCTTGCGGCCCGGTGCCCAGCACCACCCCCACCCGCCGCCCGGTCATGTCTGCCACATCCGCCACCGCGTCGTCTGCACGCACCATCATCGAGACGCTGCTGAGGTGAATCGTCTGGCTGAACTCAAAGTCGTCGTCCAGGTCACGGCGGCGAATTTGCCCGGCGATGATCATATCAATGCGCCCGGAGTCCAGCAGCTCACCGGCGGTCTGGCGCGTGACCTGGCGCAGCCGCACCTCCACCCCCCACACTTCGCCGATGGCGTTCGCCAGATCCACATCAAAGCCGATCACCTCGCCGCTCTGCGTCAGGTGGCCAAACGGCGGATCGTTATACAGCACCCCCACGCGCAGCCGTCCCCCTTCTGCCAGCCGCGCCACACTGGATTGTGTGAGCAGCAGGTCTTCGTCGCTGCCGGACTGCGATGGCACCAGCGTGGGCGAGACAAGGGTGGGCACCGGCGGTTGGGCGGCGGCGGGGTGCAGCGCCAGCGCCAGCAGCAGCAAAAACAGCAGTTGTTTCATCCGTTAATCCCTGTACAGTTTGTGTTGGTGGATATAGTCCAGCACCGCGTCTGGCAGCAGATAGCGCGCGCTAAGGCCCTGGCGGATGCGCTCCACAATGTTTGTGGACGAAATTTCGACCAGCGGCGAGCGCAGCATCGTCACCGTCTCTGCCATGCCGGGGAAGATCGCCTCGTGCATATCCGGGCGCAGCACGCCTTTTTCCCCCAGGCGGCGCATAACCGCCACCGGCAGCGCCCCGCCCGTAAACAGGCCGTCCGCGCGTTTCCAGTTCGGCAGGTCATTGAACATATCCTCGCCCATGATAAACGTAAATTCTGCCTCCGGGAACTGTGAACGCAGCAGCGTCACCATGTCGATGGAATAATGCGGGCCGGGACGGTTCACATCCACCAGGTTAATTTCAAAACGCGCGTTGTCGCGCAGTGCGATGTTCAGCATCGCCAGCCGATGATCGACCGGTGTGCGCGTATGGGTTTTGTGCGGGGGTGTGCCTGCCGGGATGTACAGGACTCGATCCAGTTGTAGTTCCTCGTGGGCGTGTTCGCCCAGAATCAGATGCGCAAAATGCGGCGGGTCAAACGTCCCGCCGACGATTCCAATACGGCGCGGGTCACGGCGCATGGCGGCAAACTCTTTCAGAAAATTCTGTTCAAAGCGCGGATTATAGCACGTTTGCCCCGCGCTGAGGATGCGCCCTCTGTGCCAGGCAGGGCTTTTGCAGAGTCGGGGTGCCAGGGGAACCAAGTCCCCTGGCTAGCCCTTTTCTACGGATCCGCAAGCAGGGACACCCACACGAGGTGGGTGGTCTGAAAACCCGCCGCTCTGGTTCCCTCTACCCACTTTAGTGGGTGTACAACCGGTACATGACCAGACAGAAACTAGCGGGGGGAACCCTTCCCCCGGCACGGCGGCGGGGGGGGGGGGGGGCGCCCCTACAGCGTCATTTCGTAGGGGCGGTGTCTTGTTGGGAGGTACGCGCGCGGGAGCGGAGGGGCAGGGGGATGAGGGCAGGCAGGACCAGAAGGCCAGGGGAGATCAGGTTAAGGTTTGCCGTGCCCAACGGGTTATGAAGGCCCGCCGACCCGGACTACTCCACGTCGCCATAGGTCCAGCGGCGGTTGGCGAAGAAGTTCCAGAACATCACCACCACCATTGCGATAATCTGCGAGGCCAGCGTGCCAAATTTGCTGGCCGCCAGCGGCCCCGGCACATACCCCGGACGGATGAGTTCGATGAACGGCAGCGCCAGCGGCAGCGTGAGCTGGCCCACAGGATCGTGCATGAGCGTCACCCACAGCGTGCGCCCCACCCCGCCCACCACACTGATGAATGCGAACATCGCAAGCTGGTGATGCCGCGCGCGCGTGCGCGACTCCGGGTAGACCCAGGTGCTCGTCCAGATGAAGTTGCTGATCACCGCGGTGAAGAACGCCACGCCGGTCACCAGGGCGACGCTGAGATCATTCACAGGCGGGATAATCGTGGCCTGCAGCAGGTACACCAGCCCCAGGTCGATGACGGCACCGGTGGCACCCACCACCGCGAACCTCAGAAAACGCTCGACCTCTTTCGCTTTTGTGCCGCCCACGCGGTAAGCCACAAAGCGAATCGGCGGGTTGAGCGGGTTGCGCAGGCGAAAGGCGCGCGGCTTTTCGTCCGCCAGTGCATTGGTATTTGATTGAGTCATTCTGCCTCTAGATAAGACCAGGTCTGCCGGTGGAGGACGGCCACCACACCCAGCATGACGCCAATATGAAGGAACATGTTGTTAACATACAGGTTATCCGTCAGGCTGTGAACTCCCAGATAAGTCCAGGTGCCCAGCAGACCCGC
>CAZQIJ010000592.1:0-2773 GCA_964592955.1 uncultured Anaerolineaceae bacterium | reverse complement strand
GGAAACTTAACATTGCAATGGTGTAGACTGTGATAGTATGTTAACGTTGCGCAGGCACTGCGCGCCCCTGAATACGGTATTGAAGGACGTGTCCTGATGGAAAGAGTGCTAAGCACACGCGCCCGCATGCTTCTGTTCGTGCAGCTGTGGTTCCCGATGACGCTGGTCAGCGTCAGCATTGCAATGCTCGAAATCCTGATGGTGCTGCAACTGGCGGAGCGTGGTCTTGACGCCGCCGAAATCGGTTTGCTTTCATCGCTCTCTATTCTGCTGGTGATGATTACGTCAATCTATGCACCGGTGGTTGCGCGGCGCATCGGCATACCGAACGCGCACAACGCCAGCCTGGTGCTGTTGATTGCGTGTGGTCTGGCGTATCTGGTTACAGACGCGCTGCCGTTGTGGTATGTGGCGCGTGTGGCCATCGGGGTGGTGTGGGGCTTCCATTGGGTGGTGGGGCAGGCGTGGGTGATCACGATGTCCCCGCGCAACCGGCGGGGGTTGGTGCTTAGCCTGGATCAGATGGTGGGCGGGCTGGCGTATGTGGTCGCGCCGCTGGTGATTGCCATCACGCATGGAAATGTGAGTGTGGCGCTGGGCATGGCGGTAACGATGGGCATTGTCGCGCTGGCGCTGCTGGCACCGCTGGGTGTACCAGAAGAAAGTTTTCTGCCGGGGGCGAAGCGGCGCACGATTTTGGACATGCTGATTTCGCTGCTGCGGTTTACGCCGCTGCTGGTGGTGGTGGCGTTTGTGGGTGGGATTGCAGAGACGAGCAGCGCGGTGGTGCTGCCGCTGTATGGGTTAGGAATCGGGCTGACGGAAGGTGACGCGGCGCTGCTGGTGACGGTTTTCAGCCTGGGCAACATCCTGGTTCAGTTTCCGCTGGGGGTGGTTACAGACCGGCTGACGCTGACGCAGGTGCGCGCGGTGGTGATTGGGGCGCTGGTGATGTGCGCGGTGGCGCTGGCGCTGCTGCCGCTGGCCGGGACGAGCTGGCTGCTGGTGCCGCTGCTGGTGATTTCCGGCGGGGCGGCCAGCAGCATTGCGACGGTGAACATCATCTACACCAGCCGCCGCCTGACGGGTACGCAGATGATGACGGCCATCGGGTCGATGGCGACGGCGGCGACGGCTGGCGGTTTGGTGGCACCGCTGCTGGTGGGGGTGGCGCTGGATTATTCGCCGCTGCTGGGGATGTCTGTGGTGTTGGGCGGGCTGATGCTGGTGTTTGCGGTGATTGTGGCGGTGTTTGGCCGTCATACCGAAAACAAGGCCGAAACGCAGACGATGCAGGTGGTACGGCGGATGTAGGCAACAGCAAAATAATTAAGACGAGCGGCAGCCGGGGGCGCATTCCCCCGGCTGCTTTGTTTTGGAGTCACAGCGCCTAAGGAGGGCAGGATGCCAGACGAAACACCGCTGCCGGAATGGGTCAGGGACCCGGAGCGCGCTTACGAGGAGATCCGCAGGCTGCGGCAGGAAAACGCCGCCGCGCGCGTGAAGCTCAACGAAAGCGAGGATTGGAGATCCAGGTTTGAGGCGGCGCAGGAAGCACTGCGCAGCGCCGAGCGCGACGCGGCACAGATGCGCATCGCGGGGGAGACGGGGCTGCCGCCCGCGATGGCGGCCCGCTTGCAGGGGGGCGACGACGAAGCGCTGCGGCGCGACGCCGAAACGCTGAAAGCGCTGCTGGCCACGCAGCCCCCGGCGCGCGGTCAGGGGGCGATCCCGGTGCCGGGCGGGATGCCGCAGGGTGAAACCGACGAACAGCGCCGGGCGCGCTTGTTTGGGCGGGGGACGGTGAACCCCATCTTTGAGAAACGCTAAACCGAACACACGGGAGGACACACGATGACGTTAACGCTGATGGGCGATACGCTCTATAACACCATTTACGAAGATACGCTGTTTGCGGCGCGCGAGATGAACCTGATGGCCGCGCTGGTGACCACCTACAACAGCACCGGCTATGCCGACCGCGTGGTGCCGGTGTATGCGCAGGCGGTGGCGCAAACGGTGCCGGAAGGCGTGGATTTTTCCACCACGCAGAAATTCATCAAGAGCGCGAAGGCCACGTTCACGCCGTCTGAGGTCATGGCGCAGTATATCCTGACGGATCGCATGGCGTCCACCGACCCGGATAACGCGCGGGCGGCGGCGGCGCGCGAGCTGGGTGGGGCGGTGGCAGAGAAGATCGATACCGACCTGCTGAGCGTGTTCAGCACGTTCACCAAAGGCAAGGGCACGGCGGGATCTGCGCTGACGATTGCGCAGTGCGCGGCGGCGCTGGCGGTGATCTTCAACAACAAGGGCAAGGGGCGCGCCAGCTTCGTGCTGCACAATTACCAGTGGTACGACATCTGGCAGGAACTGGGCCAGCCAGCCACCACGCGCAGTTTTCTGGGGGAAGTGGCGAACCAGGCGCTGCGCGATTACTTCGTGGGGGATTTTCTGGCGGCGGACTGGTACACCAGCAGCAACATCAGCGTGAATGCCAGCGACGATGCCTATGGGGCGGTGTTCACGCGCGATGCGCTGGCGCTGGATGTGCGCGACGCCGTTTCGCTGCGCCCGGAGCGTGACGAATCGCTGCGCGCGACCGAGTTAAACGTCCACACGGGGTATGCGTATGGCAAGCTGTGGGATGAGCATGGGGCGTATCTGCTGAGCGACGCCACCGAACCGGCCTAAGGCGCGGGTTGGGGATAGGGTTGGGGATGGGGTAGGGGGTGGGGTGGCGGCGGGGGGGGGGGGGGGGGGGGGGGGGGGG
>CAZQIJ010000591.1:0-2808 GCA_964592955.1 uncultured Anaerolineaceae bacterium | reverse complement strand
CCACGCGGCCACGCGCGCGGTAGGTTTGCCCGGCCACGATGACGCTTACGGCAGGGCTGCTCTGGATATTCAGTACCCAGTGCGACTGGCCGTAATGTTCAGAGATCAGGTACCAGCGCCCGTCATAAGCCACATACCAGATTTCGATCTGGTGCGGTTTGCCGGACTTGCGCCCTGTCGTCGTGAGGTAAAGAAACGGGCTGTCAGGATCCCCCGGATTGTGATACATCGCAACCTGTCCTTTCGCTTCAGAACCGGGTACTTAAGTACAACCAAAGAAAAAGTGTTGGATAGCGTCCCGTAAACTGACGCAGAACATCCCGCAGGATTTATCTGTCTGTACTCATAGAGAAATCAAAACGAACACGCATGATGCACGGCGGACGCGGCAAGTTTCGTCCCTGCGTGGGCGGCATGTGCCGTGTGCTTTCCATTATGCGGGGTCGGATGTGGCAAGCAGCGCTTCGATCTGCGCTTTCATGGCCGCATTGACCTCAAAATGGCGCACCAGAAACGCCAGGACAGCACGTGCCGACTGCGGCACGCGGTCATAGCCCTGCACCCAGGTGGGCAGCAGTTCGGCCAGCGCCGGGTAGCGCTGCTCCACACGGCGCTCGTTCATGTAGGGATCGGGGTGAACGTCCGCACGCGGCGCATAGCGCTCTGCGGCCAGCGCCAGCGCGCGGTCCACCGCGTAATGCTGCACAAAGCGCTGCGCGGAGAGGATTTCGCCGCGATGGTGGCGCGCCAGCCCAACATAGAGGTTGGTGAGCGCCTCGCCCAGGTGCCATTCCAGCGTATGGACTTCGTGACGGTGCGGCGGCGGCGTAAGCGCGGCGGGGTCGAACCCGTCTGCCTGCCAGATGACGCGTCCGGGTGCGAAGGGGATCGCGGCCAGTTCGTCTGGCTCGAACACGGCCATCTCGCAGAAGATGCCGTCTTCGTACAGATATTTGAAGCCGTCGCGCGTGTTCTGAAAGCAGTAGACCACCGGGCAGGGGCGGTTCAGCCAGGCGTGGTCGGCCAGGTAATGGTGCTTGGTGCCTGGCTGCACGATGGCGAAGTAATCCAGGTCGGAATAGGCATCGAGGCGATCGCGTTGGAGTCCTACCGAGCCGAGGCCGAGCAGCGCAAGCCCGTGCCCGCTGGCGGCCAGCGCCTCGCCGATGGCGTCCAAACGCGCGAGCAGATGTGTGATTCGGTCTGTTTCCATAAGGGCGCTCTGATCCATTCTAATAGGTCTGAATCGGCCTGTCAGACGCTTTATTCTCCAGATGAGGCGGCAGAATGCAATGGGCAGTGAGCGTCAGAATACGCAGGCGACTCTTTTCTCAGTCTCACGTATAGGATATAGAATGGCAGACATAACGCAAGTAAGTGGTGCGGGCAGGGGTCGCCAGCAGCATGTGTGCATCGCCAGGATATGGGAAGGGGAACGAGGGGAACCATGAAAGTGTCGTGTCCGAACTGCGGGGCGGGTGTGCCCTCACGCAATATCAATATTCAGGAAATGCTTGGCGTGTGCGAGCAGTGCGATTCGGTCTTCAGGCTGCGGCTGGGGCGCAAACGCAAGGCACAGCCGCCGCCCAATTTTGAGGTGATGGATCTGCCCGACGGCGGGGTCCATATTCATTATGGGTGGGGCAAAACGCTTGGGGTCGGGGAACAGGCTGGCATGGCGTTCTATGGGCTGATCATTGTGGCGCTGGCCGTGGCAGGCCTGCCCGCAATGCTGAGCGGCGAGATCTTCGGCGGGCTTGTCTTCTTCATGCTGGCAGCGCTGATGGGGTTGGGGTTCGCGCTGGTGATGCTGAATGGATCCGATATCCGGCTGACGGAAGACGAGATCAGCCTGACGCACCGCCCGGTGCAGTTGGGCAGGCGGCACTTTGACCGGGCGGACATCGCCCGCGTGGTGGCCAAACCGAGCGGGATGAACCAGAACGCCTACGGCTATTATGCGGTCATGCTCCAGCGCCATGACGGCTCTGAACTGCCGCTGATGGACTCTGTGCGCCGCGAGCTTGCTTTTTTCATCGCGCAGACGCTGGACGAAGCCCTGCAGAACACCAGCGAGAACGACTCGCCGTTTGTTGACCTGGTGGACGATGTTCAGGGCGGCGTGGCTGCACTGGACGAACCCGCGCGAGCACAGGCCAGGCAGCAGCCTGCAAACCGCTGACACACGCGACCGGTGCGGGCTGGGCCGAACCCGGTAAACAGAACAGGCAAAACGATCAAGAAAGGACAAAAGGCGCTATCCCTTCCCATGCCTCAAGGCAGGGGTATCTCGCGCCGATTTCGATGAATGAAGGTTTTCTGACGGTGGTTTTCGGGCTGGCTTCGGCGGCAGCCTGGGGCAGCGGGGATTTTGCGGGCGGCACCGTCACCAGGCGCACGAACGTGATCGGCGTGATTGCGGCGGCGCACGGCACCAGCCTGCTGCTGCTGCTGCCGCTGCTGGCATTCGCGCAAGAGACGCCCATCATGGCCGATGTGCTGTGGGCGGTTTTCGGTGGGTTGTGCGGCAGCATCGGCGTCTCGGCGCTGTACTATGCGCTCTCGGTGGGGCAGATGGGGGTCGTCGCGCCCATTGCCTCTGTTATTTATGTGGCGCTGCCCATCATGTTTGGATTCGCCACCGAGGGACTGCCAGGGACGCTGCAACTGGTGGGGTTTGTGGTGGCGGCGCTGGCGATTGTGCTGGTTTCGCGCCCAGAGATCGGCACGCGGCTGTCGCGCGGGGTCGGGTGGGCGGTGCTGGCGGGGATCTTCTTTGGAGTGGGGTTCATCGGCCTGGATCAGATC
>CAZQIJ010000590.1:0-2818 GCA_964592955.1 uncultured Anaerolineaceae bacterium | reverse complement strand
CTCTCCGCGATGGCGCGGACGGTTGGAGTGTGGTGGAGGTGGTGTGCCATCTGCGCGACTTCGACGAGATCTTCTATAACCGCGTGACGCAGACCCTTTCCGAAGACATGCCCCGCCTGGTGGCCTACGATCATCTGGCGCTGGCGCGCGATAACGACTACGCCAGCCAGAACCCCCATGACGCCTACGCGCAGCTTGCCGCCAGCCGCGAGCGGTTCGCGCACCTGTTTGAAACGCTTTCGCAGTGGGAACGCACCGCACTGCACCCGGAAAACGGTGTGATGACGCTGACCGATATGCTGATGCAGGTGGGGCACCACGACGCCGACCACCTCGAACAGATCACGCGCATCCTGGCGCAGAAATAGCGCCTGAGCGCATTGCGTGCGGTTTTGGAGGTCACAGCAGATCACAAGGTGACCTCCCTCTGATTCTGCCTCTGATTCTGCCTGCGCAGGCCTCGCAGGTGCAGGCTTATCCACCACGAGCGGCACAACCTCTGATTCTGCCTGCGCAACCCTCGCAGTTGAAGCGGGCGACCGGCGAACACGTGGCGCGAACCTGCGCGGCCAGGAACGCACACCGCCTGAAGCGGTGCCTGTGCGCATTGCCCCGCTGGCGTAATCTCTAAACCAGCCCTCATCGCTGTTTTATGGTTCACATCGGCACCAGTCGCTATCATGAAGCGCATCACCATCCGCCATATGAGGATACAAACAACCCCATGCGCATTGATGTGTTTCACGATACGGTGTGCCCCTGGTGCCGCATCGGCAAAGCGCACCTTAAGGCCGCCCTTGCCCGCTGGGATGGCGAGCCGGTCGATGTTCACTATCACACCTTCTTCCTGAATACCGACATCCCGGAAGGCGGCTACCCGTTCCGCGATTACATGCACGCCAAAGGTGGCGGGCAGGTGCCGCTGGCACAGTGGTTTGATGCCCCGCGTGAGATGGGGCGGCGCGCCGGGCTGGTGTTCAATTTTGAGAAGATCGAGCGCGCGCCGAACAGTCTCGATTCGCATCGCCTGATCGCGCTCACCCCCGAAGACCGGCAGGAAGCCATGATTGACGCGCTGTATGCGGCCTACTTTGAAGATGGGCGCGATATTGGCGATTGTGAGATGCTGGCCGATATCGCGCGCGCCCAGGGGCTGGATGCAGACGCGATCCGCGCACAACTGCAGAGCGATACCCTGCGCGATGACGTGCTGCGCGACGCGGCAGAGGCGCACCGGCTGGGCATCACCGGGGTGCCGTTCTTCGTCTTCAATAACCGTTTCGCCTTCAGCGGCGCACAGGCTCCAGATATGATCCTGCGCGTCATGCACCAGGCCGCAGACTTCAGCACGGCCAGATGACGGTTTCTGCCCGGTGCAGTGCTGCAAACGCGGCTGTGCCGGGCGTGATGTTTATCCCCGCTTCTGCTACAATCAGACCTCACAATTCTGCAATTCACAGCGTCAGAACAGAGGATTGAGCAGATCATCCTTAAGGAGAATGAGTCATGGCTCAGCAGTATGATGTGGTTGTGCTTGGCGCAGGGCCGGGCGGATATGTCGCCGCCATCCGCGCCGCACAGCTTGGGCTGAAGACCGCCATTGTGGAGAAGAAATACTGGGGCGGCGTGTGCCTGAACGTGGGCTGCATACCGTCCAAAGCGCTCATCCGCAATGCGGAACTGGCCCACATTTTCACCGAACAGGCCGAGGAGTTCGGGATCATGGTCGAAGGCAAGGTCACGCTGGATTACGCGAAGGCCTTCACGCGCAGCCGCCAGGTTTCTGACCGTCTGGTGCGCGGTGTGAAGTTCCTGATGAAGAAGAACAAGGTCGATACCTACGATGCCTGGGCGACCTTTACTGATCCCAACACCATGAGCCTGGAACTGAACGCAGGCGGCAGCGAAACCCTCACGTTCAGCCACTGTATCATCGCCCCCGGTGCCACCACCGCGCTGATCCCCGGCACACAGCTCAGCGAACGCGTGGTGACCTACGAAGAACAGATCATGGAGGATCACCTGCCCAGAAGCATCATCATCGCCGGGGCAGGCGCGATTGGCATCGAGTTTGCCTACGTCCACCGCAACTATGGCGTGGATGTCACCATTGTAGAGTTCCTCGACCGCATCCTGCCCCTAGAAGACGAAGAGACTTCCGGCGAACTGGCGAAGGTCTATAAGAAGATGGGCATCAGGATGCTCACCAGCACCAAAGTGGACTCCATCGAGGATACAGGCAGCGGCGTCCGCGTGACGGTTTCCGGCAAGGATGGCAAATCGCAGGTCCTGGAAGCGGACAGATGCATGCAGGCCATCGGATTCCGCCCGCGCACCCAGGGGTATGGTCTGGAAAACACAGGCGTCAAGCTGACCGAGCGCGGCGCGATTGACATCAACGGTTTCATGCAGACGAACGTCCCGCACATCTACGCCATCGGCGATGTGACTGCCAAACTGATGCTGGCGCATGTGGCAGAGACGATGGGCATCAACGCCGCCGAACATATCGCCGGGCAGAAACCGCCGGTACTGAACTTCATCATGATGCCGCGCGCCACCTACTGTCAGCCGCAGGTCGCCAGTTTCGGGTATACCGAAAAGCAGGCGCGCGAGCAGGGTTACGATATCAACGTGGCGAAGTTCCCGTTCCAGGCCAACGGCAAGGCGCTGGGCCTGGGCGAAACCACCGGTTTCGTCAAGGTGATCAGCGACAAGAAGTACGGTGAGCTGCTGGGGGCGCATATGATCGGCCCGGATGTCACCGAACTGCTGCCAGAACTGACCCTGGCACGTTCCGCCGAACTCACCCCTGAAG
>CAZQIJ010000589.1:0-2821 GCA_964592955.1 uncultured Anaerolineaceae bacterium | reverse complement strand
CCAGTACACCGATGGTGACGCGGTCGGCATAGGGCAGCACGCGCGCGAGGACATCCAGGCGCTGGCGACCCCACACGCGCACGCTGCGCGTATACCCGGTGTACTGGCTGCCGATGAAGGCGAAGACCTCGTCCCAGGGTTCGACCACGACTCTGACCGGCGCATCCGGCGCGAAGTCATAGCGCAGGCCGCGCCGGGGGCCTTTGGGCCGGTTTTCGGTGAAGTAGGCAATCACGCTGAGGAGATCGACCGGGCGCACGTGAAACGTGAACGGTTTCATCGCCAGCGCGCTCTGCACCTGAAGGAAGCCCTTCACCCACGCTTCCGGGACATCCACTTTTTCCTCGTAATGGTCGGCGTGGCGCACCGCTTCCGCGGTCTGCACCGCGAAGCCCCCCGCCCCAACACTGAAGGTTGTGCGGCGGGCACTGCGAAGATTCTGAAGCGCGGCACGCAGCGCAAAGGTGAAGTCGATGTTCGTGGTGCCGTAAGTCGGTTCGTATTCCGGCGCGAAAGCTTCTGACTTCGAAGACAGGCGCACATAGCTTGAACTGTCGCTGCTGAACGCTTCAAAGCACAACTCGTCCGGGTGTACGGTGATGATCGGGTCGAGCAGGCGCTGGCGTTCTTCCCAGCGGTAATCGCCGATGATGACCTCGTGCATCGCCACCATCAACTGGCGCAGGCGCAGCGGTTCGTGTACCTGCGCACGGAACGAGACAGGCGCGCGGCGCAGATTCGCCGCAAAGTCCAGCGCAGACTCATTCAGCGTGCTGGTGAGCGTGGTTCGTGTGGCGTACTCCAGCGCGATCTGCATCGCTCATTCTCCTGCAAATTGCACATAAACCAGGGCAATCTCGTCTGAGATCGCGCGGCGTCCCACGAAATCCATCGTCTCGTTAAGCAGCGGCAGCACCGCCTCAGGGGAGTACCGCGCGGCATGTTCCAGGCACCGCAGCGCCATCAGTTTGGTGGACTTGCGCACGCCAGACATCAGCAGCGCGCGGAACAGCATCAGGTTCTCTGTCACCCGTGCGGCGGCTTCTGGCGTCGGTTCGCTCAGCGCTGCCAGTGCGATCAACTGCACCAGGATGCTCGGCGACTCCAGCAGGTCAGTGATCCCTGAAGCCGAGCGCTGCCAGTCCGAATAGTGCCGTGTGGCAAGGTATTCCCACACAGGGTTGTTGTGCGTTCGTGCGCTCTCGGTCTGCTGGCGCGTTTGCCAACTGCTGGCGGATGGCTCGAAATAGCCCAGAATCCGCGCGGCGTGCTGAACGTAGGTGCCTGCATCATGCAGCCGGTCGAGCCGCGCGGTGAGGCGTTCACCCGCCGCTTGCAGCGCCTCCCGCAGCGCTGCATCGGCTTTGGGATGTTTGCTTAGGGCTGAAATGCGGTAGTAATTGCTTGAGAAGAACCCGACGCCGTGGTAGGTCAGGTAATCCGCAAGGAGGTCATCGCCAGCGGATTCAGCCGCTTCCATCAGGTGCGCGTCGTAGTCCCCAAGGCGGCTCAGGATGAAGGGACGCGCGGCCTCAGGGTTGGCGCGGTACAGCTTGACGGCGGTTTCAGCCACCACATTCTGGCTGAAATCCGGGGGGTTCAGCGCGCTGAGGCGTGCGCGAAATTCGTCATCCGGCACCTTGCTTTCCGCCAGTTGATTCAGCGCCGCATGCCACACTTTGGTGTCGCCGCTGGCAAACACGTACTTCCAGTAGAGGTGCGGGCTTACAGACTCCTGGATCCGCGCGCTAAGGCGGCTGGATTGGCGGAGCGTGTAGGTGCTGGCGACCCCGAACAGGATCACCGGCATCGCTTCGTCCCCATAGCGCTTAACGAGTGCCGCGGCGGTTTCGTGCGTCAGGTGGCGGCCCGCCTCCACCGCGTCTGCCGGGGCCAGTGTGCCTTCCAGCATTGCGTGAATCTGGCGTTCGCCCGCCTCTGTCGGATCTTCCCGCATCGTCTTCGCCTTCAGGAATGCCGTGTCGTTGGCATCTTTTGCGGCTTTTTCCAGGCGGGTATAGCTGGTGCTCCATGTGCGGAAGTGTGCCAGGATGAACGGATGAAAGCCCTTCCCGCGCCTGTACAGTTCCGCCGCCAGCAGATCCGGTAGCACAAACCAGCGATGTGCGCGCCGCGCTAACGCTGTCAGAAGCCGGGCATCGTCCAGGTCAGCGCGCAGCAGGCGGGCGATATCTTCCTGCCACGCGTTCTGGGTCACGCCGCCTTCATAGAGGGTGCGAAAGAGTGCGTCGTGGCCGTCAGCCTCCAAACGGGCAAGCACCGGGCGCAGTTCTCTGAGCGTGACACCGGTACAGGCGCGCCTGATGAAAGACTCAAAGAACAGGTAGCTGCGTGCATACAGTGCCGGGAACCACACGTTCACAAGCTGCGCAAATTCGCGCGGTTGGCGGCGCGCCATCGCCTGAAGTTCGCGCAGCAGGGTCGGATTGTCCAGATCCAGGGCGAGCAGCGCCTTCAGACGTTCCGCTGAAACAGACTCCAGATGGCGCTCAAAGAAAGGCAGCACGGCGGTTCCGTATCTGGCGAGGAAATCAGCAAGTATGGCGGGGTCATAGTCCTCGTCCACATTTGGCCGCAGGTTTTCCAGCGCCTGCACAATCTGGTCTGCGGGGAGATCGGTCTCAAGCAGTCGCTGCATTTCGCGCTGCCAGGTTTCGTTGGGCAGCACCTGCCGGTAGAGCCGGAACAGGTAAGGTGTATCTCCGTGTTCCTGCACTGCCCTGATCAGTTCAGGATAATCGGCGTGGTCGAGATAGCGCCAGATGAATTCACGGAACAGGTTGGGATCGCGGCGGTAGAG
>CAZQIJ010000588.1:0-2834 GCA_964592955.1 uncultured Anaerolineaceae bacterium | reverse complement strand
CTGCCCGCGTCGTGAAAGTGCCGCGCCCAGATGCCGATGCTCTGCAGGCCGATATCCGCCATGAAGTAGTTGAAGGCCTGCACCGGGAACTGCCCCTGGTAGCGCGCGTCGATCTCTGGCAGTTTACAGCGCATCTTCAACCCCTTCGGCCCGATGCTCAGCACTTCCTGCACCCCCTGAAAGCTGTGACGGTGAAACAGCGTGCCGTTGCTGTAAAGCGTTTGGCCGGGGATGGGCGTATGGGTCGCTTCAGGGTCCGGCGCATAGGGCTGGAACATGGGCGCGGTGGGGATCCTGGCGCGCAGGACGAGCTGCGCGCTGTAATGAAAGCGCGGTTTGCCGCTGGCCTCGCCGCGAGACGGCGTCTCGCTCCGTATCATCGCTTCCAGGCGGATCTCGTCCTGCGCCTTGCTCACCTCTTTAAGGTCCAGCGTGTAGCTTTCTGCCAGCGTCTCATCAAAGATGATGCCCTTGAGGACCTTGTAATTGTCAAAGGCGAAATAGCGGTAGCCAGGATACAACTGCTCCGCCGTGCTGGACATCCACGACATGGCCGAAACCATCGGCAGCACCGCCTTATGATCCACCACATGATCCTGCAGGTACGGGCTGGCCTTCAGCGTCAGCACGCGCCGCACCTGGTGCGCCTTCAGCGCGGTGTCCTGCGGGGCGGGCGGCGCAGCGATGGGGCTGCCGATGACCACCTGCACCGGGCTGACTGGCGCTTCCAGTTCAGCCAGCAGCATGTGCGTGCCCACATCCACCGGGATAATCTTAATGTCCAGATTGTCGAAATACTGGCGAAGCTGCGGCGTGACCATGCCGCCATCCCACGGCCCCCAGTTGATCGAGATCACGCGCAGCGCCGGGTACAGCGCCTTCAGCCGGTGCGCGGTCTTGTTCAGGATCTCGTTGGCGACCGCGTAATCTGCCTGGCCGATGTTGCCATAGAACCCGGCCACAGACGAGAACAGGATCAGCGTTTCGAGCTGCGCGGGCGGCACGGCGGCCAGCAGGTTGGCCAGCCCGTCCACTTTGGCGGCATACACATGCTCAAAATCCGCCTCGGTTTTGTTTTCGATCCGCTTATCCGCCAGGTTGCCCGCGCCGTGAACGATCCCGGTGACCGTGCCCAGGCGCGCGGCGCTGGCGATGGCCGCCCGCACCGCTGCCGCGTCCGTAATATCTGCGCTCACATAAACAGCCTGCCCCCCGGCTTCCTGGATCGCCGCCAGCGTGCCGGTGATCTCGCGCTGCGAGGTGAGGCTCCCCAGAACCTTGTTGACCTGGGCCGGGGTCGGCTTGTCGCCGCGCGCCTGCATATCGGCGATGATCGCTTTCTTCAGGTCGGCGTCGCTCGTCAGGCCGCGCGCCCATTCGGGTTCGCTGTCCTTCAACGCAGAGCGCCCCAGGAGGATAAACCGGCAGTGATAGCGGCGTGCCATCTCCACGACACACTGCGCGGTGATGCCTTTCGCGCCACCGCTGACGGCGAATACGTGTTGAGGTGTGATCAGACTCATGCTTACTCCGCGTTGTGCTGGGAAACGCGCGCGGCCAGTGTTAACCGCCCCTGCGCGCCGTAGGCCACTTCAGTGATCATGCGATTCGGGTCATGCAGTTCGGCATAGAGCGCGGCGGCGGCCTGCTCTGCGTTCATGCCCTGCGCCAGGTCAACAGCGCGGCAGAAAACGTCCGGCCATTCCAGCCGCAGCGTTTTCACCAGCCCAAACAACCCGCCAGAGATCACGCCATGCCCCGCGCCATAGCCGCCGTCGCTGCCGGTGCCCAGGGTACCATCCAGGCGGGCGACGGTCATAAAAGCCGCGCGCGATGACGGCGCACCGGCCAGCGCCGTTTTCAGGTGCTTGGCCACGAAAAACACGGCCTTCAGGATGTGCTTTTCGTGCTCCACAAACAGCGTCCCGTTGCTCACCCCGGCAGACGGGTTCAGGTGGATAAACGCCCCCACCGCGCCGTGTTCCTCTGCGACCCGCGCCAGCGCCTTCTTTACAGACGCTTCGCTCCAGCCTGCCAGCACCACATCGGCGGTGGCGGTGGGGAAGCCCAGCGTCACCACCTTCCACCCGTCCAGGCGGGCGGCCAGGGCCTGCGCCGTGCCGGTGCCGTCGTCGGTGATGACGCATACCGCGCCGTTGGCCTGCACGGGCAAAAAGTCTGGCGGGGGCAGCGGGCGCGTTTCGACCACGCTGCGCAGAATGCCCTGATAATCGATGGCGGGCAGCGCGGCGGCCTGGGTGGGCATGGGCGCGGCGGGCGCGTTGACCTGATTGTGCGTCATGCTGACCGCATCAATCGAGGCCGCATCATCTAAAGGGAGTGTGACAGCCCCGCCGGCCCCCTGCAGCGCATCGCGCATATAATCCACAATTTCGCCCAGGGTGCGCAGTTCGGCCAGTTCTTCTGGCTTGAACTGCGGCAGCGCCGGGAAGTCATCGCGCATCGCCCCCAGAATCTCCACCCGCTTGATCGAGTCAATGCCCAGATCCGCTTCCATGTCCATCGTCAGTTCGAGCATGTCCGCCGGGTAGCCGGTCTTGTCGCTCACGATGCGCAGCATCGCGCCCGAAAGCGCCTCCACCGAGATCCCGTTGTTAGACGCGGGCGCGACTGGCGCGGATTTTGCCACCGGCGCGGGCTGCGCGACCGGCTGCGCCACTATCACCGGCGCGGGCTGCGCCACCGTGACCGCCCCTACCGCGTCGCGCATATAGTCCACGATTTCGCCCAGGGTGCGCAGTTCGGCCAGTTCTTCCGGCTTGAACTGTGGCAGCGCCGGGAAGTCATCGCGCATCGCGCCCAGAATCTCCACC
>CAZQIJ010000587.1:0-2846 GCA_964592955.1 uncultured Anaerolineaceae bacterium | reverse complement strand
CCACGAACGTGGGGCACACCACGCGCTCCACACTGTTGTAATCCGCGAGCAGCGGCGCGAGTTCGCGCGCGAACGCCACGGACTCTGCGACCGTCATGTGCATTTTCCAGTTCCCGGCGATGATTGGGGTACGAGCCATGATTTTTTTCCCTATCTGGTGGACTGAGTTGGCAAATCGTGCCAGAAGTCTACATCCCATACGTAAAGTGAAAGTTAAATGTTGCTTACAGACGGGCTTACGCCCGCCAGAAAGCCACGCCGGGATCTGTGCCCCCTCCGCCCCGCAGTGGGAACGCGCCAGGGCAAGCATCGCCAACAGCATGGCAGGCCGGGTTTCGCACGTGGGCGCTTTCGCGTCACCGGCAGCGCCTGAACAATCACAAGAGATAACCCAATTGCGCCAGCCGCGCAAGGGGGCGTTTTTGGGTGTAGACGGAAACGGCGACGAACCCGCGTGTCGTCCCGGAAAACACGCAGCCTGCCCCACGATCCGAATGCACCCGCGTTTTTCGCCAGAGGCGCAAAATGCCAAAGCAGATTAGACTCCGGGGTATCCGTTTAGCGTTTGGAGAAGGATACCCCTCATGCCCCGCCCGATTATTGCCGTGCTTGTTCTGAGCGTCCTCATCGGGGTCATGGCCGCGCCTGCCGCCGCCCAGACCATCACCTACGCCACCGACTTTACCTATCAGGGTTACATCGAAGACGGCGGTTCGCCCGTCAGCGGTACCTGTGATTTCACCTTCGCCCTGTTCAATGCCATTACCGACGGCGCGCCGGTCGGCACGACGCAGAGCGCGACCGGCGTCACCGTCACCGATGGCATCTTCAGCGCCGTGCTGGATTTCGGCCCCGGCGCGTTTAATGGTGAAGACCGCTGGCTGGAGATCAGGATGGCGTGTAACGGCGGCACATCCGAACTGCTCACGCCGCGCCAGCTCATCACCCCTGCCCCCTACAGCGCCTACGCCGGATCTGCCCCCTGGGCCGGGTTAATTGGCATTCCGGCAGATATCGCGGATGGCGACGCCGACACAAACACCACCTACGGCGCTGGATCCGGCCTCACGCTCACCGGCACAACCTTCAGCGTGACGCCTGATGCCTTCTGGTCTACCGCGGGCAACGCCGCCGGGACCTTCCTGGGCACCACCACCACCACCGCGCTGGATTTCCGGGTCAATAACGAGCGCGCGCTGCGCCTGGAACCGAATGCGGAGAGTCCCAACATCATCGGCGGTAACAGCGGAAACAGCGTGACCGGCGGTGCGGTCGGCGCGACGATTTCTGGCGGCGGCTACGCCGCGAACGTGAACCTGGTAACAGACAATTACGGCACGGTGGGCGGAGGCACCTACAACCAGGCCGGAGACAACGACGCAGCGACCGACGACGCTCCCTCTGCAACAGTGAGTGGGGGCCACCTGAACACTGCCAGCGGCGGTTACAGCGCGGTGGGCGGTGGACTGAATAACGCTGCCAACGGCACTTCGGCGGCAATTGGCGGCGGTAACGCAAACGTGACCAGCGCAGATTTCGCCACCGTCGGCGGCGGCACAGGCAATCAGGCGCAGTCAGTTTACACGACGGTGGGCGGCGGCAAAACCAACACCGCCAGCGGCAGCGCCAGCACGATCAGCGGCGGCGAAGACAACGGGACGGCATCCTCTTACAGCACCATCGGCGGGGGTGTGAACAATCGGGTTGAGGCAGCCTATGGCACCATTGGCGGCGGCGGAGACCTCGCAATCGTGGAGTCTGGGAACCTCGTTAGCGACGAATGGGGCACCGTGAGCGGTGGGCGCGATAACCAGACCGGTAACGACAACGCTTCACCTAATGACGCCCAGTATGCGACCGTCGGCGGCGGGCGGGCCAACACCGCCAGCGGTGGGTCTGCCACAGTGGGCGGCGGCAGTACGAACCAGGCGCTTGGTCCGTCTACGACCGTGAGCGGCGGCCTCGACAACCAGGCCAATGGCGACGCCGCGACCGTGGGCGGCGGTTATAGCAACGCAGCCAGCGCCAGTTACGCCACCATCAGCGGCGGGCAGTTCAACACCGCCAGCGGCACCAACAGCACGGTTCCGGGCGGGGCAGGCAACAGCGCAGCAGGGGATTACAGCTTCGCGAGCGGTCGCAACGCGCTGATTAACGCAGTGCATGACAGTTCGTTTGTGTGGAGCGGCGTAACCAGTCCGAGCGACTTTACGTCTTCAACCGCGGTTGGCTCGTTTGTGGCGCGCGCGCCGGGTGGGGTCTCCCTGTATTCGATGAGTTCCGGGGTGACCGGCTGCACGCTGGCTGCGGGCGACGGCACCTGGAGCTGCACCAGCGACCGCGCCGCCAAAGACTCGTTCGCGGCGGTGGATCCGCGCGCGGTGCTGGATGCCGTCGCCGCCATGCCCATCACCACCTGGGAATACATCGGCGGGGATACGCGCCACATCGGCCCGGTCGCGCAGGATTTCTACGCGGCGTTCGGCGTCGGGTCGGGCGAAACCACCATCAGCACCGTGGACGCTGACGGCGTGGCGCTGGCTGCCATCCAGGGGTTGAACCTGGAACTCGAAGCGCGCAATATACAGCTTGAGGCGCAGGCGGCGCACATCGCGCTGCTGACGGTGGCGCTGATCACACTCACGGCGCTGTCGCTGGCCGGGTTCTTCGTAATGTACCGGGCGCTGGCGCAGGTGAGGCGCGACGTGCGCGGGTAGGCTGCGGCGGCGGCGGATGCGACAGGCCGCGCCCCTACACCAACGTCGCGGTGAAATGGCCGGTCCGTGGCGGGGCGCGCAGTAGCGTAATCGCCCTCAACCCCTCGTTCCCCCTCTCCCTGCCGCCGC
>CAZQIJ010000586.1:0-2854 GCA_964592955.1 uncultured Anaerolineaceae bacterium | reverse complement strand
GGATTGTGCTGCTGTGTGTCGTCATCGGTGCTGCGGGAGGGTATCTGTACGCGCGCACGCAGACTCCTGTCTACCGCTCGACACAGGTAATGCTTGTACAACCCGTGCGCTCTGACGCAAATCTGACGATCGCCAGTCAGATGCAGCTTAATGCGTATGTGGTGTATCTTTACAGTGCCCCGGTTGCGCAGCGCGTCATCCAGACCATTGGCCTGACGAACACGGCACCCGAACAGCTTAAAGGCATAACACGCATTGGCAGCGATGCCGAGCGGCTGACGATCACCATCGAGGTAGACAGCACCGATGGAGAGTTCGCCAACCAGGTGGCCTATGTGTGGGGGCAGGAGCTGATCGCTTATCGCCAGCGCCTGAACGCTGGAGCGGCGGCTGAAGATCAGATCAACGTTACACCACAGGATTACCCGCGCTTCAGCTTATACCGACCGAGAACGGGCGTGATGACGGCTGCTGGCGGCGCGCTGGGCCTGCTGGTTGGCGCGCTCATCGTCTTTACTCTGGAATACCGCAGGAACAGCGTTATTCAGCACGGCGATGACCTCGCACCGTTCAACCGCACAGACAGGCACGATCCGTTTTACCAGTTTGCTGTGCTGGCTGTGGTTCCGCAAGAAGCGGATGTATGAGGAGAATGGAATGTCCAACATTAAACTTGTCACCCTGACCGATCCGCGTTCGGCGGCAGCAGAAGCGTTCCGTACCCTGCGCACAAACCTGATGTTCAGCAGCGCAGCACGCCCGCTTACAACAGTGGCCATAACCTCAGCCGCACAGGCAGACAACAAGAGTGCGGCGGCGGCTAACCTTGCCGTCACCTTTGCGCAGGCTGGCAACAAGACCATTCTGGTAGACGCGGATCTGCGCCGCCCATCTCAGCAGGACATCTGGCAGGTGGACAGCGCGCGCGGTTTATCTGCGATGCTGGTTGAAGATGCGTTGATGTCCAACCCACCGCTGGTGCAGACCCCGGTCGAAAATCTGCTGCTGCTGCCTGCCGGAACCCTGCCACCCAACCCTGCCGACCTGCTGAGCAGCCCGCGCATGAACGAGATTATCGGCGTCCTGAAGGCGCGTGCCACAATCCTGCTGTTCGACACTCCCCCGGTGCTGGCCGCCACCGATGCCTCGCTTATGGGCGCGAAAGTGGACGGAACACTCATCGTCGTTCGCGCGGGGCACACACGGCGCGATCACATCGCGCGCGCGCGCCAGACGCTGGACCAGGTTCATGTGCGCGTGCTGGGCGCGGTTCTAACCAACGCCCCCCGCGAAATGACCATTCATTACGCGAGGTAACTTCGATGCCACAAACCGAACATACAGGGGCACCGCTGGACTATCTGCTGTATCTTCCGCCACACGATACGGCTGACGCCACACAGATGTTCCCGCTTATCCTGTTTCTGCACGGGCGCGGCGAACGGGGTTCGTTTGATCTGCTGCGTACCCAGGCACTGCCGAGGATGCTGCATGAAGGGCACGAGATGCCGTTCATCGTCGTCTCTCCGCTGTGCCCTGGCGAATCTGATTGGGCGCTTCACCTGGATGATGTGCAGACGGTGCTGGATACCGTCATGGAGGCACACCGCGCAGACCCGGCGCGCGTTTATCTGACAGGGTTGAGCATGGGCGGTTTTGGCACTTGGGAACTGGCAATGCGTTCGCCGCAGCGTTTTTGCCGCGCTTGCGCCAGTGTGTGGGTGGGTTAATCCGCCGGTAGAGCGGGTGTGTACGCTCAGCGCTAAGCCCATCTGGACGTTCCACGGCGCGCGCGACACGATCGTGCCCATAGCCGCCACCGAATTCATTGTGAGCGCGCTGCAGTCCTGCCAGAGTGATGTAAAATTTACTGTGTACCCGGAACTCAATCACGATTCATGGACCGTGACATACAACAATTCTGAACTCTATTCATGGTTCCTGAAGCACACGCTGTAGGCGTTGAGCAGGGGAAAAGATGGCACCCACCAGCGAACAGATCACGACCTTCCTAACGCAGGAGTGCGACCGCATGCTCGCACTGTATTCACAGGAACAGGCGAACACGCAGAGCGTGTTCAACTTCTATCTGACGTTTGTGTCGGCACTCCTCGGTGCTGTCATTGTGCTCCTGCAGAACGGGGCCACCGAACTGCTCGTCGTCGTGTTGTTTTTTGGCAACCTGGTGGGCACAGTCTATATCGGGTCGATTTCCGTTCGCTATGCCCGCACTGCCCGTTATTCCTATGCTGTGGATGCCATTCGTCGCCACCTGATCCAAACACTGGAAGTACCAGTACCGCCGTTGTATGATGATCTTATCCAGGTACCCACCGCAAAGACGGGCATTCGCCCCCACTACTGGCTGTTTCCCACGGGAACATTTCAGATGTTCATGGCGTTCATGAGCAGCGCGGGGCTTGGTGTGATGACGCTGCTCGTATTCTGGCTGGCCGGCTCAGACCTTAACCGCGCCCTTGTTGCCGCAATCATCATCTTCTTCCTCACACTCACCATCTTCAACATCTACTCGCGGTTAGTCATTGAGCGTTTTTCGGGTGGAGTACGCGTCCACCGTTGGCGTGAATCGCCCGCCTGGGCGTCAAGAGAGTAAGGAGTGTTATGCCGACTCTGCCACCCGACCCCGACGCGCTTGAAAAGTGGCAGCAGATGCCGCAAAATAAGCCATCGCGTGAGGCGCTTCCCCCGGCATCTGGTGGAACACCGAGATGGTTGCCTGGGGGCATTGTGATTTTAGGGTTCCTGATGCTGATCGCGCTGCTCATCCAGGCACTTGCAGGCTGAGCAGCTTACTGACAGACGCTGCTGGCACGCGCCCTCGCACCTGTAACCG
>CAZQIJ010000585.1:0-2856 GCA_964592955.1 uncultured Anaerolineaceae bacterium | reverse complement strand
GTGAAGGGGAGATCCCGCAGCACCTGACCCGTGAGCCGCGCCTGCGCTTCACCACGCTGCGTCAGATCCCCTGTGTCGCGCCGCCGGGCTTCATACTGTCCATGTCGAACCAGAT
This sequence comes from uncultured Anaerolineaceae bacterium, assembly GCA_964592955.1. Classification (GTDB taxonomy): domain Bacteria; phylum Chloroflexota; class Anaerolineae; order Aggregatilineales; family Phototrophicaceae; genus CAZQIJ01. Next base: position 2,741 of record CAZQIJ010000585.1, on the reverse strand, counting down.
AGAGAATACGTCTTGCCATTGTAACCGCTTTATGATGCAACAATCAGCGTGGATTATAGCAGCAAAGTTGGAACGGTAAATTTTCTGTTGTGGCAAACCCCGCCTGCTGAGGTGACCTAGCACCTTACAGACCCTGCCGAAATGACCAATAACACCACGATTCGGATTGTTATGGGTTGTTTACGGGCAGGATGCGCGAATCGTTAAAGAAACTTTAATCAAAATCGGCCATTTTTGAGGGGAAATGAGGCTAAGCGCTATGCACACGTTTTTTAAATCAACTATAATCAGAGAGACAGCAGCTTGCACGTTTTCAACTCAAAAGGAGTGACCAGAGTGGCTACTATTGAATTCTACGACGTTAAGCTGAGAAAGAAAGTCAGCATCGACCAGGCCAACGTAAAAAAGACGACTTTCACCACCAAGAACGGGCAGGTTCGCCATGGGCTTCGCGCCAAGACGGAAGATGGGCGCAACCTGACCAAATTTGTCAGCAAGACTGAATGGGACAACCTGAACGTTCCCACCGAATAGTTTGCTGATTACTACTCCGGGCAGATGTCATCTGCCCGGAGCCTTTACCGCGCCTCGGCATGATGGGCGCGAAACTGCCCCACCTGCTGCGCTGGCAGCTAGCGGGCCGCGACGGGCCGCCGCAGCAGCGTGGGAACCTGGATCTGGCGATGATAGGCGTACCACTCAATCACAAGCATCAGCAGCGCCAGAATCAGGATTGCGGGCCAGAATTCCTGCTGGCCAGGCGCTTCGCGCTGGTTCGGGATGACCGTCTGACCTCCCATCTCAACAGCACGCGGGGCAATATCGCTCTCCAGCGGTTCAAAGAGATTGACCGCGAAATGCTGTGTACGTACAACCTCACCTCCGGAAATCGCCTCAATCCGGTATAGTCCTGGCGCGTTTGTGCTGTTGAAAATCACCGTACTGCGTTCGACTGGCAGTTCCTCCACTGTGCCATCTGGCAGCGTGATACGCAGCGTTTCGGTCTCCAGGGGCGGGCGCATGAGGACAGAGTCTCCCACTGTGTAAGCACTTGCAGTGGCGATAACACGCCCCGGTGTAAACCATTCCAGAAGATTAGAAACCAGAATCGGCCATGAGATTTGCAGCGGCAGGTCAGATTGGCGCAGATCAAATGTGAGGACGCCAATCTGACGCCCATCGATTTCACCAGCCAGCAGCAGCGGTCCGGCATCGGTGGCCAGCAGCACATCCGCCCAGGGGATGTTACTTACCTCCCGGAACCTGAGGATGTTCACCGCGCCAAAATCGACATATGTGAGCCGGTCATCTGAACTGGCGGAGATCGTGCCGACATCTTCGGTTTCGGCACCCACAGAGAAGTAGGCGGTGTCGGCGGGTGGGTTGATGAACAGCATGTCGCCCGCTGGCAGGCGCGGTGGTAGTGCTCCGTCAAAAACATACAGGTCAAAGGCGCGCACCGGCAGCGGTCGCCCTGGTTCGATTCGCACCAGGTCAACGCTGGCCAAACTGAGCAGCACCTGTTCAAGAAACAGGTTGCCCTCTGTCATCAGCAGCACGCTGCGTTCACCGGTATCGCCTGTGACTGTCCAGGCGGTGTTGTCTTCCTGCAGATAGTCTTCTGCCTGCGAGTTTACAGAGCGCGTTACCTCGGCTTCCAGCGACGCGAAATCCTGCGGTAGGGCTCGCGTGGAAACAACAGGCAGATCACTGCGCGCGGGAATGGTGTAGCGCTCACTGATGAAGGGCACAGGGTCGGAATCAATACGCAGCGTAAGGACGACCTCGGCCTCACTGCTGCCATAATTGGTAAGCTGTGCGAAGAGCTGGGGGGGGGCTCCGGCCAGGGCACGGGTGGCGAGTGCGGTCACGGCGACATTGTCGCCAGATGTCCCCACCTCCAGGTAACGCACTTCGCCCGGAAGGCTGATCTCTGGCAGATTGTTCGCTTCTCCCAGGCCGCCATCGCTCACAAGGACAATCGAGAAGTCCTCCACGCCGGATCCGCCCGCTGCCGCCAGCGTAAGCCCGCTCAACCAATCTGCCCGCCCGCGCCCTGGCTGTGCAGCCCGTACTGCGGCGCGCAGACGATCGCGGTCGGTGGTATATGGCGTAAGCACTTCCGGGATACTCCCCACGCGAATGACCGTCATCGTACTGCCTTCGCCCAGGGTATTAATAACCTCGAAGGCACGGCGCTTCGCCGCTTCAAACCGGCTCTCACCATCCGCATCAAGCGCGTTCATACTGGCCGAGGCATCCAGCAGAAGTGCAGTTTGTCCGGTGCTGACGGTGGGAACCACGATGAACGGTCTGGCCAGTGCCAGCACCATCAGCAGCAGAATGAGTAACTGAAGAAGGAGCAGCAGGTTGCGGCGCAGGCGCTGCCAGGGGGTGTTGGCCTCGCGATCCTGAACAACCTGCTGCCACAGGAACGTGCTGGAGATGACCACTTCGCGCCGTCGCAACCGCAGCATATAGAGCAGGATAATCGGAACTGCCAGGAGCCCGGCAAGCAGAGCCAGCGGAGTCAGAAAAGACATAAACGCCTCGATTTCTCACAAACATGCTAAAGAGGCTAAACGGATTGGGGCTTTTTTGCAACGTACAAGTGAGCCATGCGGAACGCGCTTGCTTCGATTGCCTGTTTCAATGGGCATTTCTGGCAGCCAGGGATGCCCACAGAACCTAGTGCAAGATCAGAGTAAACCAGTTGAATAAGAAGTGGAAATCGGGATAGA
>CAZQIJ010000584.1:0-2876 GCA_964592955.1 uncultured Anaerolineaceae bacterium | reverse complement strand
CCCTACACCAACGCCGCGATGAAATGGCCGGTCCGCGTTGCGGTCCGTTGCGGGCGCGCTGTAGCGCGCCCCTACACCAACGCCGCGATGAAATGGCCACCCACGCCGTGTGTGCGTAGGGGCGGCTCGTGAACTGCCCGCTGGTGAACCCGTGAACCGCGCGATCAGCGCTTGCGCCGCGACACCACATCATCGAAGACGGTCAGCAGACGGTCTGCGATGTGCTGCCAGGCATAGGTTTTGGCGACCTCGTGCGCGCTGCGTCCCAGGCGCTCGCGCGTGGCACTGTCTGTGAGCAGCGCCGTGATGCGGGACGCCAGCGCGGCTGGCTCGCGCACCGGGACGAGGTAGCCGGTTTCGCCATCGCGCACCAGGTACTGCAAGCCGCCCACCTCAGACGCGATCACGGGCGTGCCAGAGGCCATCGCTTCCAGCGCCACCATGCCGAACGATTCGTAATCCGACGGCATGAGGACGGCGGTCGCGGCGCTGTAGTACATGGGCAGCAGGCTGTGATCCTTCGCGCCCAGAAAATCGACGATGTCGTCTATGGCCAGCGCCTTTGCCAGCGCGCGCAGCTTCTGCACTTCAGGGTTTTCGACACTGCCGCCGATGATGGCGAGCCGGGCGCTGCGCAGCGCCTCTGGCGAATCCGCACGCACGCGCTGCACCGCCTCCAGGATGGTATCGACCGCCTTCAGCGGCTCGATGCGCCCCACAAACAACAGCAGGTGTTCATCTGGCGGCAGGTGCAGGCAGCGGCGCGCCTCGGCCTTGGCCCAGGGCTGGAACTGCGCTGCGTCTACGCCGGGGGGGATGACGGCGATCTTGCGGCGGTCTGCACGGTAGAGCCACAGCAGTTGGATAAGCTCGGCAGGCGTGGCGGCGATGAGTCTGTGCGCCCAGCCCGCGACCTGCGTTTCGACCGTGATGCGCACATCCGGCATCAGCACCGGCAGGGCGGCGATGCGGTTCTTCATGTGGCCCAGGGTATGGTACATGTGGGCGAAAGGGGTGCCCCACACCTCGTGGAGCTTGTGCGCCACCCACCCCGAAAGCCAGTAATTGCTGTAGACGATGTCGTAGGGCTGCCCGTGCTGGCGGGTGGCGAAGGCGATCACCCCGGCGGTGAACTGCTGCAGGTGCGGGTAAACCTCGCCAGGATCCAGGACGACGCTGGGGCCGGCCTGTACATGGACGACGCGCACGCCATCCCCCAGGCGCGTGTCGATTTCGGGCTGGTCTGGCGACGAACGGCGCGTGAAGATATCAACCAGCACGCCGCGCCGCCCCAGTTCGCGCGCGATTTCGCGCACATACACGTTCATGCCACCGGTTTTCGCGCCGCCTAAGGCTGCCAGCGGGCTGGTATGCACACACACAATTGCCAGTCGGGCGATCATAGTTCCCTCACAGGGACTCGTTCACAGGGCGATGTTCGGTCGCGCCGGGCTGGGGGCGCGCCGCAGCGGTGTTTTCGTAGCTGGCCAGCAGCATATAGACGGGCGCATCCACAGCGCCGAAACGGTACTTGTAGTCTTCGTTGCCGCGCAGAAAGTCGAAGACGCGATAGCCGCGCGCGATGGCGTGGCGGATGAGGTGCGCCAGCAGCACAATGCCGGGGCTGGCTTCCCCAAACTGCATCGCCAGCCCGCTGTTATACACCAGCACATGCTGGTTATAGTCGAAATTCAGGTACGACGCCACAGGTTCGCCATCCAGGGTAAGGAAAGCCAACTGGAGCCAGCCACAGGCATACATCACGGGCATCACGCGCAGGAAGAACGCGCGGTGCTGCGGGTTTTGCAGGAACGCGGCTTTCTCTGGCTGGCTGGCGGCCATCAGGCGCAGGAAGATATCCAGTTGCTCGGCCAGGGTGTGGGTGTCGTCCACGATATACCACGCGACCTCGCGGTCTGCGCCGCGCCGCAGTTTGCGCCGCAGCTCGTGCCGGTTCTTCTTATCCAGCGTTTGTTCAAGGTAGGCGTCCCAGGTCGCTGGCAGGTGGATGGTGGGGCACACTTCCTGCTGCACGGCCTTGGCGGTGAATCCGCTGGCGGCCAGCAGGGGCGGGAACTGCGCATAGGTGGGGGAATTGTGCGGGATGTTGCAGAGGTTGATGCGGTCATAATGCGCGTGGTTTTCCGCGGCGAAGCGCGCGAAAGCCTGGTAGACCGCGTCCAGGTGATGCGGGTCAATAATCAGGTCAACATAATCGGTCACATCCACGCAGCCAATGCCGCGCACGATCCGTTCTGTGGCGGCAGATTCGTCGGTAAGGGCGTGGGTCTGGACGAACCAGGGGGCGATGCCAACGAGCTGATCGTCGTCCGTGCGGCAGGTGATCACCCAGAGTTCGCCGGGATGATAGGCTGCCCACCAGTTGGACTGCCATTCCCAGGTGCTGAAAATGCGGTCATTGGCGCTGCGGTGCAGCAGGCTGTTCCATTCCGCTTTCAAGTCTTCAAAGACGTGTTCGGCGCTATGCGCGGTGAGCTTCACAGGTGTTTTTCCCCTGATGGATGGGCACTGTGTGCCTTGACACTGTGTGTCTTGGACAGTGCCTAAGACGAGTCTCTACGGATAAGGCTAACAGGATGTGGTGAAGGCGGGATAAATGCCCGGTTTACAGACGCGATGAAGGCGGGGCCCCTTACGTGGGGGGGACACAGCGTAATCGCCCGTCGCCACCGGGTTCGTGACCCTGATACCGTCGGCATTACCCCCTCGCCCAGCGCAGCGTTGGGGAGAGGGGGCAGGGGGTGAGGGCTGTTAAGACGCGGCGGCACGGTAGGGACAACGCCTGCGTTGTCCGCGTTGTGCGCCGCACAGGTGCCAGGGGCCCTGGCTAGTTTCTTTCTGGTATCCGACAGTGG
>CAZQIJ010000583.1:0-2894 GCA_964592955.1 uncultured Anaerolineaceae bacterium | reverse complement strand
GGCAAAACGCGCCCTGCGGCTGCTCCTATTTTCGAACGTTTGGGCGTGGTTACACCCGGGATCTTCATTCAGGGTCTGGCGATCTACTACCCGGACGGATCAATCCGCCACCAGCAGACCCTCGATATCGATCTGGCGCGGCGAGTGATTACTTTTGCCGAAGATCGCGGCTTCGATGTCATCGCCTACAGCGGCGAAAGGCTGCTTGTGCGCCGCATGACACCAGGCGCTGAAGAGCTGGCCACCCATTACCATGAACCCATGCCAGAAGCGGTGGGAGCCCTCCAGAATATCCTGAATGAAGTTCGGGTGAATAAACTGATCATCACCAGGAAAGATGACCAGCGCAGAATTGCGGCTGTTCGCTGGCAGCTCACCATGCAGCTTAACAGCGCGGCGCGCCTCGTCCAGGGGCATCCCTACATGCTGGAAGTGCTGCCGCCTGGCGCTTCTAAGGGCAAAGCCCTGAAAACGCTGATCAAAGAGCTGGGCATCCACCCGGAACATATGCTCGCCATCGGCGATGGTGAAAACGACATCGAAATGCTCGAGCTGGCCGGAATCGGTGTCGCGGTGGGTAACGCCGTCGAAAAGCTGAAGGCGGTTGCAGATTATGTCGTGGGTACCAACGACGAAGACGGAGTCGCCGAAGCGGTTGAACGCTTTGTGCTGAAGAAAGACGAGCCAACGTCTGCACCTGCGGCAGAAGCTGCCGCTGCGGAACCCGCGCTGCCGGTTGCAGGAGAGGCACCCGCACCTGCGGCTGCTACGGTTGAAGCCGAGACCCCGGTGGAGACCAATGAAGTCACCAGCACGCCAGGCGAGGAGAAATAGGGCATATGAAGAACATTCTCGTAACCGGGGCGGCGGGGTTTATCGGCAGTGCGTTCGCGCGCTATATGGTCGCTGCCTACCCACATTACAACATCATCGTCTTCGACAAGCTGACCTATGCCGGGAATCTGAATAACCTCACCCCGGTGGACGATGAGCCGAATTATCGCTTTGAACGCGGCGACATCGCCAACCGCGAAGCCGTGCGGCGGGTGCTGCAAGCATACGCCATCGATACCATCGTCAATTTTGCGGCGGAGAGCCATGTGGATCGCAGCATTCTGACGCCGGACGAGTTTATCCATACGGACGTGGTCGGGGTGTATATCCTGCTGGATGAAGGCCGCCAGCACGGTATCGGGCGGTTTGTGCAGGTTTCCACAGACGAGGTATACGGTGATATCCCCGAAGGCTTCTCGGTCGAGGATGACCGTTTTCTGCCCAACAGCCCCTACGCCGCCAGTAAGGCAGGTGGCGAACTGATGGTGCGCGCCTATCATGTGACTTACGGCATGGATGTCGTGGTGACACGGGGCAGCAACACCTTCGGCCCCTACCAGTACCCTGAAAAACTGCTGCCGTTGTTTATTACCGAAGCCATGGATGACCGCGCGCTGCCGCTTTACGGCGACGGAATGCAGGTGCGCGATTGGCTGTATGTGGATGACCACGTAACCGGCATTGATGTGGCGCTGCATAAAGGTGTATCTGGCGAGGCCTATAACATCGCTGGCGAAAACCAGCGCCACAACATCCATGTCGTCAAAGCCATGCTGGCCCTGCTGGGCAAACCGGAAAGCCTGATCCGTCATGTGCCGGATCGTGAAGGTCATGACCGGCGCTATGCCATGACCTGCGACAAACTGCGCGCCCTGGGCTGGCAGCAGCAGCATACGTTTGATGATGCACTGGCACTGACGGTTTCCTGGTATCAGAACAACGCGTGGTGGTGGCGGCAGATCAAGACCGGCGAGTACCTGGACTACTACAAACAGCAGTACGCGGCCCGGCTGGCGGCAGCAGACGAATAGCGCGCCATCACACGAAGGATCATTGTTATGGCGGGAACACTGCTGAATATGCTGACGGTTGCCATAGGCAGTGCGCTGGGCCTGCTCATTGGCGACCGGCTGCCGGAACGCATTCGGCAGTCGGTGGTAGCAGGGTTGGGCCTGGTCACGCTGCTCGTTGGCATTCAGAATGCCAACAAAACGGTCAACATTCTGATTCCGCTGTTCAGCATCGCAGGCGGTGTCATCTTTGGGGAAATGCTTCAGCTTGACCTGAAACTGGAAATGCTGGGCGGATGGCTGCAGCGCCGGTTTGGGGCTGTGGAACGCAGCGCAGATGACGCCGACACCGCCCCCGCCGGTGACGCCCGCCAGCGCTTTGTGACTGGTTTCGTCACCGCCAGCCTGATCTTCTGCGTGGGGCCACTTACCCTGCTCGGTTCCATTCAGGATGGCATGGGGCTGGCCATAGGATTCCAGCAGTTGGCCATCAAAAGTATGCTGGACGGTTTCGCGTCACTGGCTTTTGCCGCCAGTTTTGGGGTGGGGGTGGCCTTCAGCGTTATCACGATTTTGGTCGTACAGGGCGGGTTGGCACTGGCGGGAAGTGTGCTGGGCAATTTTATGTCTGAAGCGATGATTGCAGAGATGACCGCTACCGGCGGACTTGTGCTGATCGGCCTGGCGCTGGCACTCATCGATGTCAAACGGCTGCGCATGGCGAATTTTCTGCCCGCGCTGCTCATTGCTCCGCTGCTCGTCGCGCTGCTTCAGGCACTGAACATCCCGCTGGCACCACAGTTCTAGAGAATTTCGGGAAAATATACGGACTTAAGGTATGCGTTGGAACAACGAAACTGATGCCGTGACCTACGTCTTCGAGTCGCTGGCGCGCTCTGGATGGAAGTCGCGTGGGTTAGACGAAAATACGCGCGATGTGGGCCCCTCGCGCAGACTGCTGCAACTGCATAACCTTCTGGAGAACAACCGCCGCGAGTATGCGGTGGTGACAGGCAGCAAAGGCAAAGGCTCGGTGACGGTATTCACCGC
>CAZQIJ010000582.1:0-2899 GCA_964592955.1 uncultured Anaerolineaceae bacterium | reverse complement strand
CCCCCGCCACCGCGTGAAGCCTCGCGCGGTGGCACTGCGCTGCTGCCACGCCCCCATGCTCAGCGCGGGACGGCGCTGTCGATATCGTAGAGGAAGTCCAGCGCGTCTTCGGTGGTTTCAAACACACGCATACGGATCTGAAATTGTGACAGCACCATCGCGACTGCCACACGGGTCACTTCGTGCGTGCCGGTGATGAGCAGCCAGCCCATGCGGTGATGCTGGATGATGCGGCGCAGCGCGTCCCGCACTTCGGCGATATCGAAGGTGCGCGGGCCGGTGGCGTCGTACAGATCAACGAGGATGTGGACACGCGGGCGTGATGACGCGTTGAGGAGGGCGACTTGTTCATCCACGCTCTGGCGGATGTCGTCTGCCGACTGCCTGCCGAACAGTTTAACACCCATCACGTGGCCGTTTGCGATCCAGTCCAGGACATACGACATAGTTGTATCTACTCCAATGCTCTGTGAATTCCCAGGGTTTATTGCCATGCTCAATGGAACAACATCTCTTGACACCATCCTAACACTGTTCTCATGATGCTTGCCTTAAGGGTTGAAGTCTAAGCGAAATCTGGCATTGCAGCGTGAAGCGCTCACCCTGGCGGGCGGCCATCTGGCGGCGCGCCTCCACCAGCGGTGGCCAGTACACGTTGCCGGGAATCCAACCGCGGCGGGCACGGCGTGCCGTGCCCCTACACCGGCGATGGCGCGTTTTCGCCTGGAACAGGCTTCGCCGAGGGCGGGGCAGGGGCAGGTTGGTGCCTGACGGCGCGCGTGACGCCATCGTTCGTGCAGAACTTCACAAAGTTAAGCATTACATGAACCTTGCTTGACATTGCGACGCGCGTGGGCTAAAGTTAAGATAAGAGAGAAAAATATTTTCAGATGCCAGAACTGTAATGATTTACAGGCGGGGTAACGCCCGCAGAAAAGCTCACTCTTGACCGCCTCACTCTCCCCCCAACGCTCTGTCCACTGCGCATTCCTTATTTCGGCGCGCCGCCAGGGCTTTTCGCGTGTTGTCCTTGTTTGCCGGCCAATGGGAGACCTGTAGGGGCCTGGGGTCACGGCAGCGCCACAGGGCGCTGTTCACGCTGCTGCATCGGAAGAACTCAAGCATCGCTGCGTAGTTTACAGCCGCTGTGCCAGTCAGGGGTGGATTGTGGCTGTTTGTCAACTGCCCCCTGAGAAGAAGAAGGACATTCACAATGGCGACGATGAAGGAAGTAGCAGATCGCGCCGGTGTATCCGTTGCTACGGTTTCTCGTGTCATCAACAAGACCGGTTACGTGACTCCAGAGTTACAGGCGCGTGTGCTGGCAGTAATGGACTCGCTGAAGTACCAGCCCAGTGCCCTGGCCCGAAGTCTGCGCCGCCAGGAAACCCGCACCATCGGTGTAATTATCCCACAGCTCGATCACCCCGTATTTGGTGCGCTGGCCTTTTCGATTGAGAAGGCGTTGTTCGCGCAGGAGTATCATTCCCTGATCTGTAGTTCAGAGGATAACCCGGACAAAGAGAACACGTACATCGAGATGATGCTGCGCCAGCGCGTGGACGGCGTGATTCTGGTGCCCACCGCGCGCAGCCTGAAGGGCATCCTCCAGCTTATCGAAAAAGCGGTGCCGCTGGTGCTGGCGGTGCGTGACCTGCCGGATGTGCTGGCGTCGCGGGTGCTGGTGCGCAATTATGAAGGCGGCTACAGCGGGACGCGGCATCTGCTGGAGATGGGCCACCGGAAGATTGGCGTGATCGGCACGCAGGGCCACAGCACGGCCATGCGGCAGCGTATGGACGGCGTGTATGCGGCGCTGCGCGATTACCGCATTCGGGCAAACCCGGATTGGATTGTGCTGGGGCCGCTGCCGCATATGGAAACCGGGTACCGGGCCGCGGCGCACATGCTGGAACCGCGCGACCGCCCGACCGCCATTTTCGCCCTCAGCGACACGATCGCCATCGGTGTTATGCACGCGGCGGCGGAACGCAGCCTGGGGGTGCCTGCGCGGTTGTCTGTCATCGGCTTCGATGATCTGCCGGTGGCGCAGTACAGCATTCCGGCGCTAACCACGGTCGCGCAGCCGATCGGTGACTTGGGCGAGGCCGCCACGCGGCTGATGCTGGAACATGTGCGCGACAGCGGGCGCGAGATTGATACGGTGTGGCTGGATACGTCCATTCGCGTGCGTGCCAGCGTAAGCGCGCCGTGTGAAGAAAGCGACCTTGAACCCGTCCCGAACCGGCGGGTGTATCAGAGCCAGTCTGCACTGCACCAGGGCAACGTGCCCGGCGGCACCAACGGCACGCGCCACGAGCATTAGGGGAGGTGCGGGGGCAGGCTGCCGCTGGGCCACACCCCTGCCCGTTTCTGGTCGATATCCCGGATGTGTTCCAGTTCGTGCAGCGCAAGGCTGCGTGCGCGCCAGTACACGCTTTCCTTGCGCTGCTTGCGTGTTTCGCGCACCACGCGCGACCAGCGCTTTTTGATTCCCCTCACCCCCACTGCCCACTTCTCCCGCGCGCCCAGCCCTCACCCCCTTGTATGTTAGGGATACGGTAAAATGTGGGATCTCCCGAACGCTTCGCCAGGAGAGGGGGAATTCCGACCGTGTCAGGGAAATGGATCCCGGCGGCGGCGGGCGGTTCAAGAAACGCCCCTGCGAAGGCACGGGGTGAGGGTGTGAAGTTAGGCGAATGGCGGGGGATGTGCCGGGGGAACAAGTCCCCCGGCCAGGGATTGGTCTGGTCATGTGCCGATTGTCCACCCCCTGAAGTGGGTAGCGGGACCTGGTCTGCGCGGGTGGGTGTACCGGCTGTCGGATACGAAAGACAAGCCAGCCAGGGGAATCCTTGCCCTCAACATTGGCGGGTCACCAGCCCCCTGCCTCAATACG
>CAZQIJ010000581.1:0-2908 GCA_964592955.1 uncultured Anaerolineaceae bacterium | reverse complement strand
ACCTTGCGCAGGCCCGCCGATATATTCTTGGTCGTCGTTCCGAGCCAATTGGCGAAGGCATCAATGCCGCGCTGGTCGGCGTACAGGTTGAGGCCGATGTTGCTCAACCAGTTGTACGTGCCGGCAATGACCTGCTCGTGGAACCAATCGTGCCAGAAACGCCAGTCCACCACGTCTGCCAGGAAGCGGGCGATGTCTACGTAGCGGTCAATGAAGACAGCCCAGTAGCCCTCGTCCACGAACCATTTGTTCTCCATGCCGGTGAACAGGAAGCCGAGCGGTTTTTTGAGCGGATCAGGCTGCCCCGCCTGGAGCGGTTTGCGTCCGTACAAAAGCCAGGAGAAGAAGATAGCCAGCAGCGCCAGGGCGGTGGAGATCAACGCCACGCTCATCACGAACTCCCCGGCATGGACTTCGAGCGTATGCTCGATCCAGTGCGTGAAGGTGTGCAAACCGGGCAGGTTGAGCGCACCTCCCAGCACCGACAAAGCAGCCAATACCATCAATGGGGCGGTCATGATGAGGGGACTCTCTTCTGCATGGGCAGCGGCTTCGTGCCGCGCCTCGCCGAAGAATACCATCCAAATCTGGCGTCCCATATAGAAAGCCGTAAAGAAGGCGGCAATGGTCAACAGCCAGTAGACCGCTGTGTACCCTTCCCTGAAAGCGTCGGCCAGGATTTCATCCTTCGACCAGAAACCGGCAAAGGGGAAGATACCCGCCAGCGCCAGGGTACCGATGATGTACAACCAGAAGGTAACCGGCATGGTCTTGCGCAGGCCGCCCATGTTGCGCATGTCGCCGGGGTCGAAGACTTCCTCGTGGTGGTCGCCATGTCCGCCGTGATGGGCTAAATGGTGATGACCACGCTCCAGTCCGAGAATGACCGAACCGGCCGAAAGGAACAGCAGCGCCTTGAAGAAAGCATGCGTCGCCAGGTGGAACATCCCGGCCACGAACGCGCCCATCCCGACCGCCGCCACCATGAAACCGAGTTGCGAAATGGTCGAGTAGGCCAGCACCTTCTTGATGTCGTACTGGCCAACAGCAATCGTGGCCGCAAACAGCGCCGTCACTGCGCCGGTCATGGCCACCACATATTGCGCCTGCGGGACAAGCGTATAAAGCGGCGCGGAACGCGCCACCAGGTACACGCCCGCCGTGACCATGGTGGCGGCATGGATGAGCGCCGAGACCGGGGTCGGGCCGGCCATCGCGTCGGGCAGCCAGACGTAAAGCGGAATCTGCGCCGATTTGCCGGTCACGCCAAGCAGCATGAAGAGCGTGATGGCCACGATGACGCCCGGCATGGCATGGGCTAATTGCGGAGCAGCCGCAAAGACTTCATCGAACTGCACCGACCCCAGGTACCAGAACATCAGGAAGCCCGCGATCAGGAAGCCAAAGTCGCCGATACGGTTGGTGACAAAGGCCTTCTTGGCAGCGTTCGAGTTGGCCCAGGAGGGGCGCGCCAGCGTGTCCATCTCGTACCAGAAGCCAATGAGCAGGAAGGAGCAAAGCCCCACCCCCTCCCAACCGACGAACAGCATCAGGTACGAATCGCCGCTGACCAAAACCATCATCGCCAGGATGAACAAATTGAAGAACACGAAGAAGCGGCGGTAGCGGCCCACGTCGTTCTTGAAGCGCACGTCTTCGTGCATGTAGCCGATGGCGTAGATGTGGATGAGCGTGCCGACGCCCGAAACCACCAGCATCATCGTGACCGAAAGCGTATCCACGCGGAAGGTCCAGTCCAGTTGCAGCGCGCCGATGTGTATCCATTCGGCCAGGAAGACGGATTGCCCCTCCCCGTGATTGGCCCACAAGGTATACGCCAGCAGCACGGAAACGACGAACGAAGCGCCCGAAGCCGCGCTGGCCAGCCAGCCGATGCCGCGTTCCGGCAGCCATTTGCCGATGATCAGGTTCAACAACAGCCCAGCCAGCGGGAAGAACACCACCCAGGGGGCTAACGAATAAAAGCCTGTCGTTACTGTTTCGCTCAAGTGCATAGTCACTCCGTTGGTAGAGAGCAGAGCGTAGGAAATTAGAGAGTAGTCATTGCACGACCGACCAACTGCTCTCTAATCTCTAATCTCTCATCTCTTCACTATCCCTTCAGGCTGCTCATTTGGTCTACGTCAATGCTGTGCTTGGTCTTGAAGATCGCCACGATCAGCGCCAGCCCGACCGCCACTTCCGCCGCGGCCACCGTCATCACGAAGAAGACGAAGATCTGGCCGTTCAGCGTCTCGAAGAACCGCGCAAAGGCCACAAAGGCCAGGTTCGCAGCGTTCAACATCAACTCAACCGACATGAAAATAATCAGCGCATTGCGGCGAATCAGCACGCCCAACGCACCCATCGCGAACAAGATTGCCGAGAGCGCAATGTAATACGTCACAGGGACAGCCGTCATCTACCGCTCTCCTTTCTCTTTTTTGGTCAGCACGATGGCGCCCACCATGGCCACCAGCAGCAGGACGGACGTCACCTCGAAGGGAAGCAGGTACTGGTTGAACAGGACGCCGCCAACCGCCTGCGGACTGCCGAACCCCTCCGCCGCCGCCTCGATCCACCCGCTCACTGCTCTGCGCGCGAGCAGCAGGTACGCCGCCTCAGCCGCCAGCACGACCGCCAGCCCGATCGCCAGCGGACGCTGCCACGGAAGCGCCTGCGCGGGGGCCAACTGTTCCGCGCCCAAGAGCATGATGACGAACAGGAACAACACCATGATGGCGCCAGCGTACACCGTGATCTGCACCATGGCAATGAACGGCGCACCCAACAGCAGGTAAAAGACTGCCCCCGTAGCAAAGTTCAGCACCAGGAACAGCGCCGCATAGACCGCGTTGCGGCTGGTCAACATGCCCGCTGCGGTCGCAACCGCAACCAGGGCAAGGAT
>CAZQIJ010000580.1:0-2913 GCA_964592955.1 uncultured Anaerolineaceae bacterium | reverse complement strand
GGGTGGGGCGCAACGAAACGCTGGTGGGGCGCGGCCTGCAGGGGCGCGGCGCACTGATCGCAACCAAGTTTGGCAATGTGCGCGGTGAAGACGGCAGTTTTCGCGGCGTAAGCGGCGCGCCAGAATACGTTAAACAGGCGTGTGAGGCCAGCCTGAAACGGCTGGGCGTGGATGTGATTGATCTCTATTACCAGCACCGCGTGGACCCCACCGTGCCCATTGAAGACACCGTCGGCGCGATGGCGGATCTGGTGCGCGAAGGCAAGGTGCGCTACCTGGGATTGTCTGAGGCGTCTGCCAGCAATATCCGCAAGGCGCACGCCGTTCACCCCATCGCGGCGCTGCAAACCGAATACTCGCTGTGGACGCGCGACGTGGAAGACGAGATTCTGGGCGTGTGCCGCGCCCTGGATATCGCGTTTGTGGCCTACAGCCCACTGGGGCGCGGCTTCCTTACCGGCAAGTATAAGACCGCGCAGGACTTTGGCGAACGCGATGTGCGCCCCATGATGCCGCGCTTTCAGGGCGATAACCTGGAAAAGAATCTGACGCTCGTCGCCCAGGTGGAAAGCATCGCGGCGGAAAAAGGCTGTACCCCGGCACAGCTTGCCCTGGCCTGGGTGCTGGCGCGCGGTACCGATATCGTCCCGATTCCGGGCACGCGCCGCGTTAGCTACCTGGAAGAAAATGCCGCCGCCCTCCATATCACGCTCACCCCAGACGACATCGCACGCATCGACCAGGCCATTCCGCGCGATGCGGCACAGGGCACCCGCTACGCCGAAGGCGGGATGCGTCTCATTCAGTCGCAGCAGTAGGTGCGCACACAACCTGAACCTAAGACCAACGCACAGGAGTCACCCAATGGACATGATCTGGCAGCTTCTTCAGGACGTTTACCGCAATACCGCGCGTGCCCGCCAGAAGGTTTTTCAGGGGCAGCCATCGCCCGTTCTGGAAGTCGCGCAGGGGGTAGGGCTTGCGCTGCCGCGCCTCGCCAGCTTTCTGTATCACGTGGAGAATTACAATATCGAGGCGCTCTCTGCCGCGCATTATCTGCGCCGTAACTGCTACTACGCCGCCCCTGTCCTGGAGGCGGAATATGCCGACTTTGCCTCGGCGGGACTCGTAACGTCCAACCCGGACGGCACATTCCGTATGAGCGACCGGGGGCGCGAGGTCTATGGCCTGGTGATGCAGGCCACTGCGCCCCGCTGGTCCATGGAAACGGTGCCAGCCGCCGACCTTGATCGCATCATCGCGCTGCTGACCCAGGCGGCACAAGCCACCTTCGACCACGCCGACCCCGACGATCACTGGTCAACCGTGACGCGCGCCCGCCATGCCTACCGTTTCGATGGCCCATTGCCACCGCTTCAGCGCATCAACGTCCTCACGTTTGACCTGTGGGCGTTCCGTGACGATGTGCATCTGCTGGCGTGGCGCGATCACAACGTCAGCCCGCGCACCTGGGAATCGTTCTCGTACCTCTGGAAGGGGGATGCCAATTCTGCCGATACGCTTTCGCAGGCGCTTACCGACTACCACGGCTTTTCTCTCGAAGAATATGCGCAGTCGCTGGCGGAGCTGGAGTCGCTGGGCTGGATTGAGCAGGCCGATGAACCGGGCACCTATCGCCTGACGGCGCACGGGGCCAGTGTGCGCGAAGCTGCCGAGGTCAGAACCAATACGCTGTTTGCGGCGGCCTGGGACGCGCTGACCACCGAATCCTATGCCGAGCTTGTGGCGCGCCTCACCCAGCTTAACGAGACGCTGCTGCGCCTGGCAGCCTGAAACGCACGATGGGTGCAGACACCGTATCTGCGCCCATCAATCGCTGGGCACCCGCCGCTGGCATCCGCACACCAACCGCGATTAACCCGCTTGAATCTGGTATGCGGTTGCGTGGCGCACAACCGCTGCGCCGCTATTTCGCCGCGACGGTGTATCCGCGCGGGCCATACTGGTCGAAAACCGTGAATTCACCATCACGCAGCGCGGCCAGATCCATCGTCGTCAGCCGCTTAAACAGCTCCATGAAGCCATGTGGTTTCACCAGAAACGCGTTCCCCCCGCGTGACCACACACTGTCGATCAGCGAGCGCTCGTCGTGCATGGTGGCCACCACCAGGTACACCTTCGGGTAACGCTGGCGCAGGATCGTCGTCAGTTGCAGCCCGTTCATATCCGGCAGTTCCATATCCACCACCGCCAGCAGCACATCGTCATTGGGGGCAAAAGCTGCCAGCGCCTCTGTGCCGGTAAGGGCTGAACGCACCCCAAAACCCGCCATCGTCAGGAAACGTTCAAGAAAATCACGATTCGCCGGGGTATCGTCCACAACCAAAGCATATTTGTCAGCCATGTTAATAATCCTTTAGCGACCCAAATTCTTCTTAACCCTCACTTAGCATTATAGGGGCGATTGCACTGTGGAGGCAATCGTCAGAAAACACAGAATCTTAATGCTTGCCGGGCTGCGATGAGTCGTGCTGTCAGCGGCTGTCACTGCGCGCAGCAGCGACAGCAGATCCAGCACAGATCAGGGCGCGGGGGTTGTGCGCCCTCCGGTTCACACGGAGGGGCCGCGCCACCCCCCACACCTTCACCAACGCGGCCGACCGGTGCCCTAACCGTCCTTGCCGTTGGCCGCATCATCCACCGGTTTCACAATGGACATCGCCTGGGTTTCGTCTTCGCTGCCTGTGCTGGCCAGTTCAAGCGCCGGGCCTGGCGCAGTGCTGGCAGGCGGCGGCGCGGGTGCCGCTTCTGCCGCTGTCTCTGCGCCAGCGAGGGCCGCTGCCGGGATTTCTGCGACGCTCACAGCTTCGGGCGGTGCGGGCGGTCCAGACGGGACTGTGGCGGTTGGTGCTGCGGCCTCTGGTGAGGCTGCCGGTTGATCTGCTGGGGCAG
>CAZQIJ010000579.1:0-2918 GCA_964592955.1 uncultured Anaerolineaceae bacterium | reverse complement strand
GTCTTCAACAATCAGAATGCGCGCTTTTTCCTCATGGCTCATGCGTCATTTTCGCTTTCTGCGATGCGAAATCCTACCCGGAACGTCGTGCCTGTTCCAACGCCGGATGTAACGTGGATTTCCCCGTCCATACAATCAAGAACCGTTTTCACAATGTAGAGACCAAGGCCACTGCCCTTAATGCCGCTGTCTCGAGCGTTATCTGCGCGAAACCACTTCTCAAACAGTCTTGACAGCGCTTGTTCCTCTATGCCAGGACCTGTATCAGCGATATGGACCCATATGCGTCGTTCAGTTGGTGAGCAGGTGAACGTGAGCTTTAGTGTACGCTGACGATCATCCGGCAATAACGTCATGTATTTTATCGCGTTGTCGATGAGATTCGTGAAAATCTGTGTTATTCCTACCAGATCACCCAGCACAGGCGGGAGGTTGTCCTCGGCACTTACAGACACAGACACAGGCTGCGACTGCCTGGACACCTGAAACTGTTCCAACACCGCAGTGACGATCGGAAGGAGATCCAGTGGTTCAAGCGTCACGGATTGACTGTCATACTTCAATCCTATGAGGTACTTGTCCGTGAGGTTAAGCAGGAACCGCGCGCTGTTCAGGACAACACTCACCATGTTCTCAAACTGCGCATTCTGCCGTATCGCAGGCTGTTCTATCCAACGTACACTCGCCTCAGCGATGATCTTTGCGCCACGAATTATGGGTTGGCAGCGCCTCTCAATCAGGTCAGCGATTGGGATGGCACGATTCGGGGGCGGCAGTGTGAGGCCGCGCGGCGTCTGAATGATCTGTGCCAGCAGATCCCGAAAAGCATTCGGCCTCTGAACAAGAAGAGAAAAATCCAGCGAAATCGTCAGGTGTCCATCAACATATGTGATCTTTTCGGCAATACTAAGGGATTTCAGGACGAGGCGACAGGATTGAAAGTCCACGGCGAGCGATACCAACGGATGCGCTGGGTCTTCAGTAGTGTGAGGGTTACTGACCTCAAGCCAGGTTTCAGGATCGCTGAACACCGTGTGGATCTCACAGTATGTGCCGTTTGCCGAGATGTTGACCGGTGCATGCCCACACGTGCGAATCACAAACAACAATGTGTTGAGTAGCGTTACGATGAGGTCGTCATCCACCTCAAGCAACTCCAGAGGTTGACTCGCTGGTGTCATCCGATGGTTTTCTTGCTCAGTGTCCGTGCGCAAACGACTGAGTATCTGGGCGAGCGGCATTGCCCTCAGTTTTCGGGTCTGGCCCACTGTAACAGCTTTGGCCGAGAAGCTCAGATTGTCGAGGGTTTGGGAAATCAGATGCAAGACAGTGACAGCTTCTTTGAGATCAGCGATCAGGTCAGCGGCCTGCGGTGAAGGCATTCGCTGATACATGACAAGCAGCAAATTGATATAGCCGTTGATTGAGGTCAGTGGGACGCGTGCATCATGCACATAGGTACGGATGTCTTCTTTAAGGTGCTGCATAACGGAGTACAAACGTGGGAAGACACTGGACATCCCCACCAGAGCAGCAGTGTCGCGCCGTGTTTGTGCCAATGCATGCATTCCGGCTAGGATGCGTTCAGGTTGGGCCAGGTGAGGCCGAGGTGGACGCGAAAGCACAGTCTCTATCTCTGCCATCCAGCGTTCCAGGCTGAACGGCAGAGGCAGCACAGCCTCTGCTGCCAGAACCGTTGCCAGTTCTTCGTCAGTGCTGCCAAGGTCCGCCATAAACAGCAGACGTTGAAGCGACAAGTTTGGATACTGTCTGAACGTGTAGGCCAGTTCACACCCTGTGGGCATGGGCAGCACGACGACATCGAATTCCTGCTCCAGTAATGCCTGTATAAATGACGGTTCCGTTTTACACTCGAACACATCGAGCCCGGCAGATGTCAATGCGCTGGTGAGGTTAGCCACGTCCTCCACGCTGTAAATCAACAGTCTAGTCATTGCTGCAGCGCTTTGTCCGCCGTATCAACTAACCACTGCCTGAACTCGCGCAAACTCACTCCGCGTACCTGCTCCGGGTTTGGATCTTCTGTGACTGTCCTGAACGGTGCTTCTGCCTGAGCAGTCTGCGATGGAAGAATGCGAACTAACTGACGACAGAGTTCGGCAAAGGACTGTGTGTAGTCTTTCAGAAAACTGATGTAGTTTGTGGTGACCAGTATAGGCGGCAGTGTGATCTGCTCGATAAGCAGCGGCAGAATCGGTTTGGATTGTGTTTCAGCATAGATCAGCTCACGCCGGACCCATTTGGACTTGATGCTTTCACCTGAGACTACAACGATGACCAGGCTGCTGGAGTCGATGCCATGCTGTATCGCGATATCCCAGTCTGCGCTTCCAGGAATGCTGTTGGTATCTCGCCAGATGCGGTGCCCCTCAGCAGTTAGATCACGTTCAATGCGTTCCGCGAAGCCTTCATCTTTGCGGCTGTAACTAATCATGATGTGGTTCATGCTAAAGCCCCTGTTAAGCCCCCGATTGTACTGATTATAGTCGCCTGGTGTTGGGTGACAAATCATTCCGTCGATAACGATGTAGTCGAAAATGGGAGTGTGCACACAAATTCGCCCCTACGAAGCCGAGGATGATAGGGGATGCCCTTGTGCATTTACCGCGAATCACGGAAGCCCACCCCAATCCGAATGCGTCAATCTCTTCCCCCTCCTCGCACAACGCCGACGCGGCGATCGTACAGCGCGGTACGCGGCACGCGACCTGCTAAGGTAGTAGAGCCAAGACCCGCCGCGCAACACCCGCCGGGGGCGTTACAGGGAACCCCACAGTCCGTTTCGACTGCGGGGTGAGTATATCCCCGATTTTGAAATTTTCGACCCGCTTCGCGGGTGAACGATTGGGGCTGAAACACGCGCTACGCGCGGTTTCTCTGCCTACGGCAGACCGCCC
>CAZQIJ010000578.1:0-2942 GCA_964592955.1 uncultured Anaerolineaceae bacterium | reverse complement strand
CGCGCAGCGCAGCTTTGCCCGCAGCCGGTTTCTGCGCGAGGTGATCTATGATGCGCCCGCCGCCATTCAGCCCATTCAGATGCGCGAGCGCCGGGTGCAGGCGCGGCAGGTGGGGGATGTCGTCCATGCGGCGCTGCGCTGGTGGCGGGTCTATGCGCACGCCGCCCCAAACGATCAGCGCGCCCTGCTGGAGAGTTACGCCTGGGAACAGGGCATTACCACCAACGAGGAATGCGCACAGGCCGTCCAGCGCGCGCAGACCCTGCTGGCAGCCTATCGGCGCAGCCCCCTGCACCACGAAATCGAGGACGCGGCGCGCGTCTACCGCGAACTGCCGTTCATCTACGAGCGCGACACGCACATCATTCGCGGGATGATCGATGTTCTGTACCAGCGACCGGACGGCACCTGGGTGCTGGTGGATTACAAGACGGGTTATGTGCCGTCAGCCGGTGACGCAGATGCCGGTGACCGCGCCGCACACTGCGCCGCGCACGCCCGCCAGTTCTATCTGCAGGTCGGTATCTACGCTGAAGCCGTCCGTGCGGTCATAGGGCAAGCGCCCGAAAGCATCGTCCATTACATCCGCTATAATCAGAGCGTGCCAATTCCTGCCGCAGCGCTTGAGGCGCAGTTGGCTGCCGGGCTTGGTTCCAGAATCGCGCGCCTCGTGGAGCGCTGACCTGGCTTGCCTGTAATTTTGTCCATAAGCATCATGTGGAGCGCTGACCTGGCTTGCCTGTAATTTTGTCCATAACCATTGTAAGGAACTATCGCCATGCTGCGACGTCTTAATCTTCCTGAGTGGGTGCTGCCGGAATATCCCGGAATGCGCTATGTGATGGGCGGCACACGTCGCAGGACTTCTCGCCAGCGCTGGATCCTCCAGATTGTGCTTGGCATCATCCTGTTCGCCGTCTACATTACGGTGACGCTGCTGATTACCCCCAGCCAGATGCTCTCTGTTTCTGAACAGGTGCTTTCTGCCCTGCACCTGCCTGCCATCCTTGGGCAAACCGTCCTGGGTGCCGGTGTCATGGTGGCCATGATCGGCACGATCAACAGCGAAAAGCGCCGCCAGTCCTGGGATGACCTGCGTGCAACAACGGGTGGCGTCCGTCTGGCACTGCGCGCGCAGTGGAGCGCCGCCATCTTCTACCGCACCGGGGGCCTGCTGCTGCTGCTGTATATTGTGCGCCTGGTCATGATCGCGCTCATCCTCTACGATCTGACGGGTTTCACGGGCGATTACCTGGACTTTCTTTCTGGCGGTATCGTCCCCGCGCTGCCGCCGGCTGCCGCCATTGTGCTGCTGGCGCTAACGATGACGGCGGCCTTTATTCTGCCGCTCAGCGCGCTGGGTCTGGACGCTGCCATTGGGTTGTTTGTGGCGACGTTTGTGCGGCATGCCGTGTGGGTGGCGGTGGCGCAGGTGCTGGCCGCGCTGCTGCGGGTCATGCTGCCGTTGGGTTTGTTCGCGCTCTGGTACAGCCTTTATGGGAGCGGCACAGGCGAACCCTGGCAGCTTTGGTTCACGTCGCTCGGTTTTGGCGGCTTTGCAGATTGGGGCATGCGCACGCTGCACCTGGGGTCAACCGGCGACCTGTGGGGCAAAATCGATTACGGGATTTACCTGGGGGCGGGACTGCTTGCGCTGGCGTTCGCGCAGGCCGCACTTACCGAGGGTCTGCTGCAGCTTGCAGTGCGGCGCGCAGAACGCTACGAGTAGCCGTCACCTCATGGCGACAGAACCGACTCATGCAAGACGTGGGATGGTCACTGCTCAGGTATCTTTGACCCCTCACCCCTAAATCTCCTCTCCGACGCAGGGGCGAGGGGTCTTTCTGGCCTGCCGTTTACCCCCTTCTCTCCTCAGTAGGAGTAGGAGAAGGGGGCAGGGGGGATGAGGGGAATGAAAAAGCGCCCAACCCGCGCTACAGGCTCGCGCCGCCGTCGATAATCAACGTCTGCCCGGTCATAAAGGCCGCTGCGTCTGAACACAGAAACAGCACCGCGTTTGCCACGTCCTGCGGTGTGCCAGCACGCCCTAACGGAATCTGGGCCGGTGCGGTGCCTGGCAGATCATCGTCAGCGATCAGGCCGGGGCACACCGCGTTCACGCGGATGCCGCTGGCCGCATATTCTCTGGCAAGCTGGCGCGTCAGCCCGATGATCCCGGCTTTGGTCGCAGTGAAGGCCACGCCTTCGGCCAGTGTGTGCGACAGTGCAGCCGTAGAGCCGAGGTTGACCATCACGCCGCCCCCGGCTTCCGCCATCACGCGCCCCAGGAGCTGGCTGCAGAAGAACGTGCCCGTCAGGTTTACGTCCACCAGCCGCCGCCAGTCCCATTCATCCAGCAGCAGCGCGCTGCCCGTCTTGAATGCGCCAGCCGCGTTCACCAGCAGGTGGATGCGCCCAAAAGCCTCGCGCGCGTGTTCGATCATCGCGGAAGCCTGAAAGCGGTTGCTTACATCGCCCTGAAAATCGACAGCGCGCCCGCCGAAACTGTGAATCTCGGCCACGACATCATCACAGCGATCCGGGTTCAGGTCATTGACGAGCACGGCGGCACCACATCGCGCCAGCGCCAGCGCCACTGCCTTCCCTACACCCGCGCCCGCACCGGTGACAACAGCGGCCTGGTCGCGCAGATCAACGCTGAACGTGGACAAGGCTCGTCAACCACTCTTTGATGATGTGTTTCGCGCCAATATGGATCCGATGGTCGGGTTTGCGGGTATCTTTCAGAAGACGATCTGCGTGGTGTGCTACCGAGAAACTGGCCCCATAACGGTACTGGGCGTTGTGGGAATCGCAGGCTTTCTTGCCGTATTCCTGCCACGAAATCCAGTCGTTTTCGCCGATGATAATTTTCACGTGGGTGTTGATGGCGAGGATGTCGTGCTGATCCAGCAGGTTGCCCACCAGCAGCACCGCATAGG
>CAZQIJ010000577.1:0-2965 GCA_964592955.1 uncultured Anaerolineaceae bacterium | reverse complement strand
CCACGAGCGCCAGCGCCATAACGACGAGCGCAGCCCTAAACAGGACGACGCCGAGTTCGTCCATGCGGCGCTGCAAGGGTGTTTTCTCGCTGCTTACCGTCTGGATGAGGTTGGCGATGCGGCCCAGTTCGGTGTTCATGCCGGTTTCGACGACGACAGCGGTACCACGCCCATAGGTGACAGATGTTCCCATGTAGATCATGTTCTGGCGATCACCCAGGGGCACATTGGCTTCTGCCAGGCCCTGCGGCCATTTATCGACGGGCTGCGATTCGCCGGTGAGCGAGGCTTCCTGCACGCGCAGGTTGGCAGAGTCTACCAGGCGGGAATCTGCCGGTACGACACTGCCGGCTTCCACAAGGACGATATCGCCGGGGACAAGATCGCGCGATGCGATGTCGCGCACGTGGCCATCGCGGCGCACACGCACCAGGGGCGCGGCCATTTTTTTGAGGGCGGCCATCGCCTGCTCTGCGCGGTATTCCTGCACCACGCCGAGGATTGCATTCAGGATCACAATGGCGCTGATGGCGATCACACTATCCGCCTTGCCCAGCAGTGCGGAGAGGACCGCCGCGCCGATGAGCAGGAGCACAAGCGGATTGGTGAGCTGCTCGATGAGAATATCCAGAGGGGTTTTGCCTGGCGTCTCGATCAGCTCGTTGGGCCCGTGCTGCTCCAGGCGCGCGGCGGCAGTGCTCGCCGTCAGGCCGGTGTCTATGCGGACGTTCAGGCGGTCAAGAACGGTGTTGGGTTCAAGGATGTGCCACTGCTGCTCTGCGGGGGACTGGGTGTCTGCCGTTAGCGCAGTGTTTGGTTTTGGGTCTCGCACGACCATGTTGGTTTACCTTTTCCTTTATGTCCAGTGAGTGTGTACGCCGGTTGACGTGACAGCGGATCAGAGTCGTTCAGAGTAACGCGACGGCCCGGACCGTCAGAACGCGCCGTCAAAACGGGCCATCTGCACGGTCCGTCAGGCAAGCGACGCACATCGTATCCCAGTATAGGGTTGGGGTGGACGGTGGGTGTCGGCTGCCTGGGTGATTGGCCCGGTGTGCCGATGGTGAACGCAACTTCAGGTGGAAGCAGGCACATGCAGCGCGGTGCAGCCTCACACCTTGAGTATCGCATTGAGTATAAACGAGACAGAGGCGAGATGAAGCCCCCCTAAATTGGGGGGAGTTTCTAAGACTTCTGTGAGTTTGTTGGGCGAGTGTTTGGAGCATGAAACATGTGGGGCACACGTGCGCAGCGTCAGAGTTCGGACGGGGGTGCGCCAGCGGGTCGGTATTGTTCGGCACACTGGCGCGCTGCTAGTTTATGTGAGGCTTGAGCCGCCATAGCCCTGGCGGATGAGCATGCGGGCGTTGCTGTTCTGGGTTTTTTCGTCGTCGAGCGGGAAGCCAAGCGTGTTGGCGAAGCGGTTAATGATGCTGAACCCGAAGCAGACGTAGACGGCTTCGTGAATGGCGGTATCGTCCAGGCCGACGGCGTGAAGCGCTTCGATATCGGCCTTCGTGACGGCGTCAGGCGTGGTGTTCAGCTTTTCGAGAAAGGTGAGCATGGCGCGGTGTTTATCCGAAACGGCAGTATCGCCGCGATCCGCGAGCGTCGTCGTGATCAGTTGCGGGTTATCTGCGGCCAGCATGGCGACGGCGGTATGCGCGTCCAGGCAGTAGGGACATTCGTTCATGGAAGAGACGAACGCGGCAAACATCTCTGCCTCATCCACACGCCACCGGGTCGGTTCGCGCAGCGCTTCCTGAAAGACCTTGGCCAGATGTTTGCCGAAGAGGTCACGCTTGACGGTCATCACCATCATCGGGCCAGGGATGCCGCCTGAAATCAGCCTGATCATGCGCAGCTTGATGTTCTGGGTGAAGGTTGTATAGGGGAACAGGTTCAGCCTCATGGTGTTATTGTTCTCCTTTGATGGCGCGCAGGGCATTCTCGTAGCGGGTGAGGCCAGCACCGATGGCAGCCCACCCGACGATCTCGAAGATCTGCTCTGGGGTATAGCCGTCGGCCTGGAGGGATTTGAGGTCTTCATCCGTGACCTGGTAGGAAGCGTAAATGACTTTGTCTACAAGTTTTTGAGTCACCGCTGGCAGTTGTTCGATCTTCGCGCGATCACGGGCGCTGGCGAGGATCTGCTCTCTCAGTGCAATGGAGGTGGTACCCGGCTGAGTGTGAACGGCCTGTTTGAGCGCCGTCACGTTCGGTTTTTCCTGAACAGACATAGGGCTTCTCGTTCCTCTCCGCTAACGAATACTGGGACTGGATCAGTTGATTGGTTGGTTGGACACTACCTGAGCGCGGTGCCGCAAACAACTGCTGAAGGGGTATTGCAGACATAGTAACGCACGCTGGCGGAGAATTCAATCAGATGGCGCAGGCTTGTGGTGCGGTTCGTGAACCGCTCCTGCATCGGATTGGAGGGGCGGCAGTGGGTGGGGGGCAACACGCAGGTTTTCCCTGACCCGTTCGCGGGGAAGGAAGATTGACCGGAACTGTGTGCCCGCGCAGGGAGAGAATGCTGACTATGCGAATGTGAGATATGGCGTGCGCCCAATCCGGGCGCTCACGCAGGTAGGATCATAGATTCCAGCGCGGCATGGTAATCGCGCTCTTCGTCGCAGGCGCGTTCCAGGCGCATCACTGCGGTGATCATGCCGGTTTCGTCGAAGCACTGCTCCACAAACCCCAGTTTGCGATAGAGGGTGCGCGCCGCGACATTGTCTTGGTGGTAGCAGATGAGGATCACATCGCCGTCCGGCTCTGCCGCGATATCTGAGATGATGGCGTGCATGGCGAGCCTGCCATAGCCACGTCCCTGCTGGGCGGCATCAATCATGATGCGGCAGATCTTCCAGCGCCCGGTGAACGGATCGCGCCCATAGAGCGCATAGCAGACCATAGCGCCTGTTTCGTTATAGATGGCGCGCGAACGGCCTTCTGGGAAGAA
>CAZQIJ010000576.1:0-2976 GCA_964592955.1 uncultured Anaerolineaceae bacterium | reverse complement strand
TGGAACGATGCGGGGGCGTCGCTGCGCATCATCGTTAACCCGCCCTGGTGGGATACCTGGGCCTTCAGGATTGCCGCTGCGGTTGCAGCGCTGGCCGTGGTGGCGGCGTTCATCCAAGTGCGCACCGTCACCGTGCGCCGCCGTGCCGAAAGGCTGGAAGCTATCGTCACAGAGCGCACCAACGATCTGCGTGTTTCGGCAGAGGTTGCGCGGCAACTGGCGACCGTGCTCAACCGCGAGGAACTGCTTACCCAGCTCACGGATCTCACCCAACAGTCCTTCAGGCTTCAGCGGGTGAACATTTACGATTACACGCCGGAGGATACGACGCTGGCACTGGTGGCGTCCACCGATCCCGCGCAACCGCACGATATCCCTGTACCCCTGGCTGCGGTGTCGGGCCTGGTGGGGGAGGCCGCCAGCACGATGCAGCCAGCGCAGGCAAACACCGCAGAGGGTCCACAGCTCGCGCTGCCTATCATCTTCGGCGGCAAGCTGCTGGGCGTTCTGGATTTGCTGGCCACCCCACAGGACCAACTGCACGTGAATGACCTTGAGCTGTTCACGTCGTTTGCCAACCAGCTTGCCGTTGCCCTGCGCAATGCGGACCTTTTCGACGAGACGGTGGCGGCCCGCGCGCGCGCCGAAGAATCCGACCGGGTGAAGTCTGCATTCCTGGCCAGCATGTCGCACGAACTGCGCACGCCGCTGAATGCCATCATCAACTTCTCGAAATTCCTGCGCAAGGGCATTCCCGGCCCGCTGAACGAGGAACAGGAAAGCCTGGTCAGCGGTATTGCAGACAGCGGCCAGCATCTGCTGAACCTGATCAACGATGTGCTGGATATGTCCAAAATCGAGTCCGGCTCGCTGAAGCTGTTCGTCGAAGAAAACCTGGACCTGCGCGTTATCCTGGATACTGCCATTAACTACACCCGCACCACGCTTGCGGATAAACCTGTCGAACTGCGCATTGAACTGGCCGATGACCTGCCGCCCATCAACGGAGACCGCAAGCGCCTGCTTCAGGTGATGCTCAACATCCTCTCCAACGCCTGCAAGTTTACAGAAAGCGGGTCTATTGACGTGCGCGCAGAACGGATAGACGGCAGCGTGCTGCTCACGTTCAAAGACACCGGGCCAGGCATTTCACCAGAGGACAGCGACGGCGTGTTTGTGGCCTTCCGCCAAACGTCCACCGGGCTGCGCCAGGCGGGCGGCACCGGGCTGGGGATGCCCATCAGCAAACGGTTGGTTGAAGCACACGAAGGGCAGATCTGGTTTGAAAGTGAAGTGGGGGTTGGAACGACGTTCTTCGTCTCCCTCCCCATCAAGACCGAACTGAAAGCGCAGTGGAGTATTCAGCATGCTTAATGTCCTCTATGTGGAAGATGATCCTGCCAGCCGTGAAGTGATGCGGATGGTGCAGCGCAGCAACCCGGGGTTAATGCAGTTAACCATGTTTGAACACAGCCAGGATTTCACGGAGCGGCTGCTGGCCCTGCCCACGCCGCCAGAAATCATCTTTCTGGACATCCATATGAAACCGTACACCGGCTTTGAAATGCTGGCGATGATCCGCCAGCAGCGCGCCTACGATGGGGTGCCGGTGCTGGCGCTTACGGCCAGCGTGATGAACGAAGAAGTCGCCATGCTCAAACAATCCGGGTTTGATGGCGTGCTGGCCAAACCGCTGGACCTGGACACGTTCCCTGAAGCGATAGAACGGGCGATGCAGGGCGAAAAATTGTGGTATGTGATGTAGGCTGGTGTGGCTGGCGTGTACACTTCAGCTTTGCGACAGAGGATGCCTGGGGGCAGGTGGTGGCACTCGGCGGCGCTTTTGCTGAATACTTACTACGGTTAGAATGGGCGTTGTAATAATCACTTAAGGACAAATACCCATGCCAAGAGCGCACGCACTAATCATCGACGACGACCAGCAAAACCTGCGGGTTCTCTCCCAGTTGTTGATGCTGGAAGATATGGCCGTCACCACACTGCCGCTTGCTGTTAACCTTGCCGCAGAGCTTGACCGTATCCCGACTATTCATGTCGCCTTTATCGACCTTGAGATGCCGAAAGTGGACGGCTTCCAGGCCATGCGCATCATCCGCGCACATCCCAGATGCCGCGACACCGCGCTGGTGGCCTACACCGTCCATGTCAGCGAGCTGGATGTGGCGATGCGCGAAGGGTTCGACAGTTTCCTGGGTAAACCGCTGAGCGCAGAGGATTTCCCACAACAGCTTGACCGCATCCTTCAGGGCGAACGCGTGTGGTACATGCCATAGGCAGGGGCAGGCCATAGGCAGGTTCCACCACCTGTGCGAAATTATGCCGGGTGCGCAGAGATCACTTTGCGCACCCTTGCTCACCTCATAGACACCAGACAACGAGGAGGAACAGCAGTGAGTCTGCAAGGCAAGCGCATATTTGTGGTCGAAGACAACACCATGAACCGCGTCGTTTTCCTGATGACCTTAACCGTCACCGGGGCACAAGTCACGTTCGACCGCTGGGGGAAGGAGGCGCTGCGGACTCTGCGGGAAATGCGCGGGGTCGATCTCATCCTCCTGGACCTGATGCTGCCCAGCGGACTCACCGGGTTCGATGTCTTCCGCGAAATCCGCAGTCACACGGAATTTGCAGAGGTGCCCATCGTGGCGGTTTCCGCCTCAGAAGCGGGTGTTACCATCCCCAAAGTGCGCGAACTGGGGTTTGCGGGGTTCATCGCCAAACCGATTGACGATGCGTTATTCCCCAAACAGTTGGAACGCATTATCGCGGGCGAGAAGATCTGGTATGACGGCATGATGGAAGTTTAGCACGGCGGCCGCCGCGCCCCATCGTGTGAATTCTGACGCCAGCCCTTGCCACACGCGCCAAACAATGCTAAAGTAATCTGCACACCGTCCCATTCGTCTAGAGGCCTAGGACGTAGCCCTCTCAAGGCTAAAACACGGGTTCGAATCC
>CAZQIJ010000575.1:2884-2978 GCA_964592955.1 uncultured Anaerolineaceae bacterium | reverse complement strand
GGTGTGAACCGTTGGATATCAACCGTCAAATCAACATTGGTGGACTACTAGCCCCCTTAAAGTGGGTAGCCGTGCCCGTGTCACAATGAAGGGC
>CAZQIJ010000575.1:0-2784 GCA_964592955.1 uncultured Anaerolineaceae bacterium | reverse complement strand
GGACGGGTTTGTACTACCCACCTCGTGTGGGTGTCCCTGCCGCCGCAACCGAACAACAGGCACAGAGGGCGTGGCAATGCAGCCCTCACCCGAATGCTGCCCGTGTCACAATGAAGGGCGGACGGGTTTGTACTACCCACCTCGTGTGGGTGTCCCTGCCGCCGCAACCGAACACCAGGCTAGCCAGGGGACTTGTTCCCCTGGCACAGAGGGCGCGGCAATGCAGCCCTCACCTACCCACCTCGTGTGGGTGTCCCTGCCGCCGCAACCGAACAACAGGCTAGCCAGGGGAACCCTTCCCCTGGCACAGAGGGCGCGGCAATGCAGCCCGCCGCCGTGATTTCTGGCGTGTGCGAAAGATCGCGGTCATAATGGCCCCAACGCCAGCAGCCGCCCAGCGGCACAGCGAAAGGTCAGCGCGTGTGGGACACATCGAGATCAACGGGGTGAATTATGCGGTGGCGTGGCACGGCGCGGGCGATCCGCTGGTGCTGCTGCACGGCTTTACAGGCAGCGCGGCCCACTGGCGAGCGCTGGATTTCGGCGCGGCGCAGCTTGCCCCGGACCTGCTGGGTCATGGCGACACCGACGCCCCAGGCAGCCCCGCGCGCTACGGCATCGCCCAGGCCGCCGCAGACCTCATCGCCATCTTCGACCATTACGGGCTGCAACGGGTGGCGCTGCTGGGTTATTCGATGGGCGGACGGCTCGCGCTCTACACGGCGCTGCATCACCCGGCGCGCATCGCCGCCCTGATCCTGGAAAGCGCGTCGCCCGGCCTGGCCACCGAAGAGGCGCGTTTGGCGCGCGTGGCGGACGACGAAGCGCTGGCC
Organism: uncultured Anaerolineaceae bacterium; assembly: GCA_964592955.1. GTDB lineage: Bacteria > Chloroflexota > Anaerolineae > Aggregatilineales > Phototrophicaceae > CAZQIJ01. The sequence goes on along the minus strand of CAZQIJ010000575.1, from coordinate 1,951 downwards.
GCGCGCATCCTGGCGGAGGGCATCCCGGCGTTTGTGCAGCATTGGGAAAACCTGCCGCTGTTCGCCTCGCAGTCCGGCGCGGCGAAGGCAGCGCTGCGCCCCGCCCGCCTGGGCCAGCGCGCGCGCGGGCTTGCCAACAGCCTGCGCGGGATGGGCACCGGCGCGCAGCCGTCGCTGTGGGGTGATCTGCCGCGCCTGCTGCTGCCGGTACTGCTCATCACCGGCGCGCTGGACGAGAAATTCACCGCCATCGCGCAGCAGATGCAGGCCAGCATCCCCGGCGCGCAGCATACGGTGATCGATGGGGCGGGGCATGCCGTCCACCTCGAACAGCCAGACGCCTACCAGGGGACGGTAAGGGCGTTTCTGGCGCAGCACGCGCCGCGCCGGGGGGGTTAGGTGAGCAGCGCCACCAGCGTAAACCCGGCGTAGGCCAGCAGCGCAGTGCCCGCCGCCAGGCGAATGAGCATGGGGTTATTGATGAACTCCACATAGCCTGTGACGGCCAGAAAGCGCTGCTTGACGATTTCGCCGGCCACATAGGCCGCGCCGAAAAGCACCGGCAGCGCGCCCAGGTCTGCCCCGCGCGCGATGGCGATAAACATCCCGGCATGGCCGACGATGTTAAACAGCGCGAAGACGATGGAGACGATTTCCTGCTGGATCACACGCGCGCCCAGGATGGAAATCACCACCGCCACCAGCACGCCAGCATAGGCCAGCAGCGGCGGGTTGGGGTTATCTGCCAGCAGCAGCGGGCCGCTCCCGGCGCTGAAGAAGGCGATGATCCCGGTCATGATGCCGATGCCCTTAAGCGCCGTCTCCAGCCAGCCAAGCGGCCCCCATTTTGCGACGCGCCATCCCTGACCCAGGGTGGGCATTTGACGCTGAAAATTTGTCATGCTGTTCTGCCGAACCTTCCTGATGTAACGACCTGATGGACAAACCAAAACGAGTACGCACAATCGTAGGGGACGAGGCCGCCCTCGTCTGGCCCCGTCCGCCCCAGGATCCGGCGGATGTAAATGGGTTGATCCATGACCCTATTATAGCGATGCAGGCATGGGGGAAAAGGCGAAAAACGCTGGTTTTCACCTGAATTCACCCGGCACTGCCGCTGTATGTTAGAGATACGGCAACTGCTCAGCCCTGTTTTGCGTGTGAAGCCCTCATCCCCTGCCCCCTTCTCCCAGGGGCGAAGGGGTGATTACGGCGCAGCAAGGGTCTTTAAGTCCCCTCGCCCCTGCGTGGGAGAGGGGATTTAGGGGTGAGGGGCAAAGATCCCTGAACAGTTACGAGATACGGCAAAACGTGCGCTGTGGTGGAGCCTGGTAACCCCTCGCCCGATCGCCGCCGCGCGGCTGGCCCGTCAGGGGTGGGACTCTGCATCCAGAATGGGCGCGACCCTCAGCCCATATTCGACACTGTCCACCAGCGCGAACCAACTGGCCTGGATGATGTTGGTGGCCGCGCCCACCGTGCTCCAGCGGCGGTGTGCGTTCTGCGTGTCGATGAGCACGCGCGTGATGGCTGCCGTGCCGTTCTCGCCGTCCAGGATGCGCACCTTGTAATCTGCCAGTTGGAAATGGACGATCTGCGGGAAGCGCGCCACGAGCGCCTTGCGCAGCGCCAGGTCAAGCGCGTTAACCGGGCCGTTGCCTTCTGCCGCCGTGTGGACGATATCGCCATCCAGTTCGATTTTGACCATTGCTTCGCTGAGCGTGCCGCGCCCGCGCCGGTCTTCCACGATCACGGTGAAATCGATCAGCCGGAACACGGGCGCATAGTCTGGTTGGGCGCGGTGCAGCCGGATGGCGATAGAAGCCTCTGCCCCCTCAAACACAAACCCGGCGTTTTCCAGCGTCTTGATTTCCTCAAGCACCCTGACGGCTGCCGCGTCCGTCACGTCCAGGCCGAATTCTTCGGCCTTGCTCAGCACATTGCCGCGGCC
>CAZQIJ010000574.1:0-2980 GCA_964592955.1 uncultured Anaerolineaceae bacterium | reverse complement strand
CCCCGGCATCGCTGCGAATGCTGCGCGCCTGCTGAAGCAGATCCGCGCGGTAATGGAGCATCACGGCCACCACCGCGCCAATCTGAATGAAGATCTCAAACGTGCCGTCCAGCGCACCCTGAAACCGCAGAACCTCCGCCGCGACGATCAGGTGCCCGGTGGACGAAATCGGAAGAAATTCCGTAATGCCTTCGATAATGCCCAGAACGATGACTTTTAGTAACTCTTCCATGACCATCCTGTTTTAGAGACGCGTACCGATTAATGCAGCGCCCAGGCACAGCGCGTTGGTCGCCACAATATAAACCAGCGCCGTTGCGGTGGCCTCACGCAGCAGCGATGCGCTCTCCACACTGTAGGTTGAGAAGGTTGTGTAGGCCCCGAAGAACCCGGTGGCGACCAGCAACCGCGTGCCTTCTGGCAGATCGCGCGAAAACCGTGCGACGAAAAACCCCAGCAGCAGCGATCCGCTGACATTGATCAGCAGGGTAGACCAGGGAAATCGCGTTCCCACCAGCGCATTAACGAGCAGCGCCAGCAGATAGCGTGCGTTTGCGCCCACAAACCCGCCAATACCCACCAGCACCATCGATTCTAACTGCATAGAGAGCTGTCCTGTTGCGTTGTTCTGCTGCGAGGATGAAAGTGTAGACCGGAGTCTGCGGCACTGTCAACCCGCACGGCGCGCAATGCGCGCCGACGCGCCAGGAACATTACAGAAGATTGCAGCGCCTCGCTCAGGTGGGTTAAAATGGAAACGTGAAGGCCCGGTGTAATAGGGGTGAGAAACATCGCGCAGCGGGATGGCACGCCATGCTGTTCCATTTACTGCACCCCCGAATGCACCCCGGCCTGTGTCCGCATGGGGGTTACGTCACCCCCAATACCAGAAGTCAGCAGCGCGCAGTGCAGCAAGGAGCAGCCATGTCCTCCGCCTCACCCAGCACCACCCGCAGAATGATTATCGAACGCACGCTCGAAACCATCATCATGGAGATCGGAACCAATTCGTTTGACTATACTGCCCTGGAAAAGCGGCTTCGCGATATCCTGCAGATGACCCGCAGCATGGAGGTGCGCGACCTGGAAGCGAACACCCTGCGCGTCATGGGTTACCTGGAGGCGGTGTCGCTGCGGTTTGAAGAAGCCCTTGCCACCCTGAATGCAGCCCGCACTATCGCGGAACGCGCGTGCAGCCCGTTGGACCAGACCAGGGTCGATACCACCATTGGCGTTACCTATCATTTCATGGGGGATTTCGCCAACGCAGTGAACGCTTATGAGCGGGCGCTGTCGCACATCGCGCTGGATGACCTTCCACCCGGCGGCCTGGGGATTGTGCTCTCTATCCTCGTTAACAGCGGGATGGCGCTGCACAGCCTCAACCGGATCGAGGAAGCCGAAACCAAACTGGTGGGCGCGCTGTCTGTTTTCGAGCAAAACGTGCCCCAAGCCGGGCGCAAGCGCGAAAATTATGATGTGACCAGCGATGCAATTCACGTTGCCAACGCACACAGCGTGCTTTCTGGCATTTACCTTGCGCGCGCGGAGTATGATAAAGCGTGGTCGAGGGCCGTCCTTTGCTATGAGATGTATGCCAACCTTCAAGCGCCCGCGCGCGTTTTTGCCGGCCTTACCGTGCTGCTGACAACCGCGCTGGTTCATCCCAACCCGCCCCGCGCTGCAGAGGCGCTCTGGCAGGAGATGGAGGCGCTTACGACAGCCCTTACGCGCGACAACTCCAGCCTGAAAGTGTGTGCCAACCAGTATCTGCAGCAGGCACAGGAATGGCGCGACCTCTTCCCAAACGCGCCCTGGCTGCCAGAATGGGGGCGGCGCATGGGGGAACGCGCGCTGGCGCTCTATACGCAGCTTGGCCTGGCAGACGGCGCACAAGAAGCGCAGCGCCTGCTGGATGACCTGAGCGCCGCCACCGCCACCAGCCCGCAGACCCCAACACCTGCAGAAGCGCGTGGCGAATAGCCATGCAGCTAACGCTTGTGGCACATGCTGAGATCTGTTTTGACCCTGGCCGGGGCCTTAAGCCCCCCAGGGAGCGCGCGTTAGTACCAGGACAAGTTTACGATGCAGGGTGAAACGCACATCGCGTGTATAGGGGCGCTGCCCCCCATAACCCCGGCAGGGAGCGAAGCCCCCTGCACCCCGCATTCTCATCTTGTGGAGGTACTAAGTACAACCAAAGAAAAAGTGTTGGATAGCGTCCCGTAAACTGACGCAGAACATCCCGCAGGATTTATTTGTCTATACTTAGGGAGAGGGCGACCCAGCCGCAGCTTGGATGGCGATGGGGGTTAACTGCCATTGGTCACAATGTATCATTCGTATCACCCAACCCGATGACTCCAACACAGTCTGTGTAAGGAACAGCCATGCAGTCAGAAAGCAGCACCACCCGCAAATTGATTATTGAACGTAACCTGGAAACCATTTCTGTCGAAATCTCAGGCAGTTCGTTTGACTATGCCGCCCTTGAAAAGCGCCTCAACGCTATTCTGACGCTGACCCAGACCATGACCGCTCGCGACCTGCAGGCCAATACACTGCGTCTCCTCGGTTACCTTCAGGCAATGTCACTCCGGTTCGATGAAGCGTGGGCCACGCTGGGCACAGCGCAAGAACTCGCCGCACAAGCCTGTAGCCCCATTGATCGGGCTAAAATCGAGAACGTCATCGGATTCCTCTGGCATACCAAAGGGGATTTCGCGCTGGCTGCAGAGGCTTATGACCGGGGCATGGCGCATCTCTCGCTGGATAACCTTCCGCCGGGCGAGGCGAGTGTGGCGCTTTCCCTGCTCGTAAACCGGGGCATGGCACTTCATGGCCTTAACGCGCTTGACGCTGCCGAGCATGTGCTCGAAAAAGCCCTCGCGCTCTTTGGTCAGGTTCCCCCTGATCGCGGACGCAGGCGTGAAGACTACGAGGTATCCAGGAACGCAATCCTTATGGCCAACGCCCATTC
>CAZQIJ010000573.1:0-2980 GCA_964592955.1 uncultured Anaerolineaceae bacterium | reverse complement strand
CTCCTGGACAAACCATAACGAGTGCGCACAATCGTCTGCCCCAGACAACGCAGGCGTTGCCCACACAATCCGGCGGATTTAACCTGGTTGATCCGTCAGTCCGGGTCGGGGCGTCGAAGGTCGCGACGGGGCACCCCTGATGTTAAGGGAATATCGCGGGGATTTAACCTTGACTTAACGCCTAGATAACGCTACAATAAACATCTCTACTGCCACAGGGATCACCCGCACGCAGAGAAGCTTTATCGTCGGCAGAAGCCCTCAACACCACAGATGTGGTTTTTCGTATTTCTGCTGACCATTGAAGTCGTCTAAGGAGACATCAATGCCTGACAAAAAGAACGCGAAGAAGACGGAAACCGTTAAGGAAACCGCCAAACCCCTCAAGAAGAAAGCGCTGGTGCGTGACCTGAGCATGTACCAGACTGTGCTGGACACCCTGCCAGTGATGTGCTGGGTGAAAGACCTCAACAATCAAACGCTGTATGCCAACAAAGCGGCGCAGCGCTTCGACCAGCGGCACGCGCCGCAGCCAACCGTTGCGCCCAACGGCACCGAAGCCGCCGCCGAAGAAGCGGCAGCCACCAGCGAACTGGCAGCGGTGGAAGCGGTCACGCTGGAGTCGCTGCGCAGGGGGATGCTCCACAGCCATAGCGACGCCGAAACCGGCGCGACCCTGTGGCTGGTGACGGATGAGTATCCATGCCTCAACGAGGACGGCAGCCTGGGCGGCGTGATCGTGGTGACCAGCGACGCGACCGAGACGCAGAACGCGCTCGTGGCCGCAGAAGCCGGTCAGCGCAAGGTGCAGCACCTGCGCGACCGCATCTCGGCAGTGCTGGCAGAGCTGGCCTGACCGCCGCACACCCACCGCAGCGCCGCACATCATCACGTGATGTGCGGCGTTTTTGTTGTGTGCACGCGCCACCTTAAACGCGATTTAAGGATATTTGAGGTGAGCATAACCACGCCGCGCATGGACGGTGATACCGTTAGGGTGTCAGTGAGAAACGGGTGCATGCGCACCCACATCAGCCTAAACACGAAAGGACTGCTCCATGCGTAAGTTGTTTATCGTCGGACTCGTCGCGGCGCTGGCGTCGCTGCTGGCCGCAGGTGCGATCTTCGCACAGGATACTACCACCACAGCCACCCCCTGGATCGGGGTGCGCATTCAGGACACGGACGGACAGGTGATCATTGCGCGCGTCGTTTCCGGCTCTCCGGCAGACGCGGCTGATCTGCTGATCGGAGACGTGATCGCAGCATTTAACGGAGAGGCGGTCACCACCGCCGAGCAGCTCACGGCCCTGGTGCAGGCGGCGGCGGTGGGCGATGTGGCCACGCTGGACATCCTGCGCGGTGGCGAAACGGTGAGCGTCGAACTGACGCTGGGCAGCCTCCCGGCACCTTACGGCCGGCGCGGCGGGATCATGGGCGCGCTGGACGTGCAGACCTGGCTGGCGCATCATCTGACGGCAGATCTGACGGCGGTCGATGGCGGCTATGAGGTCACCGATCTGCTGGCCAGCCGCAACCCGTTCGCCCTGGAAGTGGGCGATGTGATCACGGCCTATAACGGCGTGGCCGTGGCGGACCTGACGTTTGAAGCGCTGCACACTGCGCTGGCCGAAAGCGACAGCGCCACCCCCACCGTCACCGTGACGCGCGGCGGTGAAGCCGTGACGCTGGAAGCCGATACCGCCCTGTTCCCGATGGGACGGCACTATGAAGGTCACGGCGGCATGGGCGATGATTTCGGTCGCGGCGGTCGCGGTGATGGCGGGATGAACCCCGGCGAAGGTCGCGGTGATGGCGGGATGAACCCCGGTGAAGGTCGCGGCGGCGGCACCACCGCCCCCACTGCCACGCCATCCGGCTCGGCCTAACCCCACTCGCGCGATCCCCCTCCTCTCCCAGCGCAGCGTTGGGGCGAGGAGGGAGGTTCTGTGTGGTTGCGGCACGGTAGGGACACCCAACGGGGTGTCCTGTCCGCGTTGTGGTCGGCGGCGGTCGCTTAACCTGACATTGTCGGAGGCGTCGCGAATTCTGTAGAATAGGCGCGGCGTGACCTTCACGCGCGGACACCACACGAGGATAACCCACTATGGATTTTGTCTTTGGCACCCTGGCAACCGATAATCTGCGCCTCATCCATCATCGCGTGGCGCGCGCAGGCGTCCAGCACAATCACGATACCGTCCCGCTGGATCCGCTGCCCGGCGAACCCATCACCATCCGCGCGCGTGTGGGGGGGGACTTCCACGCGGATCATGCCGCGCTGTACTACACCACCGATGGCAGCATCCCGGAAGGCAGCCGCGGCGTGGCGACACACGGCAGGGCCGAGCCGATGGCGCTGCACGGCCTGACGTGGGACACGCTCGCCTGGGGCTACCTGGCGCACTGGTCGGTGACGCTGCCCGGACAAGACGACGGTACACTGCTGCGCTACCGCATCAGCGCGTGGGCCGCTGACGGCGCGGAGCTGTATGCAGATTATCCCGACCTCAAAGAGACCACCGAGCGCGCGTCTCATGCCTTCTTCATGGGGCAGACGATCCCCGAAGGGCTGCCGAAGACCAGCCCGCGCCCGAATGTGTTTGCGCTGAGCGTGGATCGCTATACCGTGCCGGCCTGGGCGCAGGACGCCGTTATCTACCAGGTGTTTGTGGATCGCTTTTACCCCGGTGACGGGCGCGACTGGCTGAACCCCGACAGCCTGACCGGTTTCTATGGCGGCACGCTGTGGGGCGTGCGGGACAAAATGGATTATCTGGCCGATCTCGGCATCAACTGCATCTGGCTAAGCCCCACCTTCCCCAGCCCTACGGCGCACGGTTACGACATCACAGATTACACGCGCGTGGAGCCGCGCCTGGGCGGGGACGAGGCGCTGCGGGCAGTGGTGGAGGCGGCGCACGCGCGCGGCATCCGCGTGCTGCTGGATCTGGTGTGCAATCACATCTCGTCTCTGCAC
>CAZQIJ010000572.1:0-2990 GCA_964592955.1 uncultured Anaerolineaceae bacterium | reverse complement strand
CTAGCTGCGATGCAGACGGCAGATCTTCTGCAATCTGCTCGCCCCATGTGTACCGGCTCAGCTCTGTTTCTATTTGTTCCAGCGCTTCTGGCAGGGCGGTGCCGAGCTGAGAGAACTGGTCCGCCAGTGGCGGGCCAACCAGAACGCCGGTTCCTGCGATGACGGCCAGTAGGGCGAGCGCGACAACCGCGAGCGCGCCTTTATTCGGCAGCGGGGTGTGGTCTGCAAGCCAGCCGCTGATGCTTCTCAGTGCAATCGCCAACAGCGTACACAGAAACAGCAGAAGGAGGATATTGAGGGTTTCGGCAACAACGTTCGCTACGAGGATGAGTACCGCCGCAGCGCCAATCGTGAGGGAGATTGCACGCCGGTAGAGGTCCCAGCGTTGTTGGGACTTTGGCCTGGACGGGTCTGGGTCTGGGTCTGGGTATGAGGAGACGACTTGGGCCATCTCAATCCTTTCAAGTCTGCATATCTCTTCCAGTGTATCACGTAGTTCATTTCGTTATTAATTTACAAGTGATGAGTGGCCCTTTGCTACACTGATGGCCGAATGTTCAGCCGTGATGCGCTGCTCGCAGTAGCGCATCGTGCGCGCGCCATAGATAATGGCATGATGTAAAGGTGAGGAGGCAAGCGGGCATATGTATGATATTGTTGTGATCGGTGGCGGGCCTGCCGGGGTCACGGCTGCGCTGCGCGCAAGGGAACTGGGCGCGAAAGTGGCGCTCATTGAGCGCAGCCAGTTTGGCGGGACCTGCACCAACGACGGCTGCGTGCCTGCACGGGTGCTGGCAAAAGCTGCGCGGCTGATCCGCGACAGCGAACAGTTCAGCCAGTATGGGATCGTGCTGGAGAAGCAGCCAGAAGTGGACTTTGCCGCCGTGATGCAGCGTACCAAAGCTGTCGTCGCCGAAGTCCACGAGAAAAAGCAGTTGGCGGCGCATCTGGAATCCGTTGGCATTTCTGTGTACAGCCCCGCTGGCGACACCCGCTTCGTGGATGCACACACGCTCGAAACCGCCCAGTTGGCGCGCGTCAGCGGAGACAAGTTCATCATTTGCGCGGGTGGCCACGCACGCAAGCTTCCGTTTCGCGGTGCAGAGCACGCCCTGACCAGTTCAACGGTTTGGGACCTCACCACCAGGCCGCGCTCTGTAGCCATCATCGGCGGCGGCGCAACCGGCTGTCAGCTCGCGTCGGTTTTTGCGGATTTCGGCGCGCACGTCACCATGCTCGATATCGCTGCTCGCATCCTCATTACGGAAGACATCGAAGTATCCAACGAAATCAGCGCCCAGTTCAAACAGCGCGGCCTGGAGGTTCTGACCGGCATCCAGGGTGTGGAGCGCATCGACAACCACAACGGGCACCGCACGCTTACCTACACCGATCAGGGCGGCATCATGCGCACACTGGAGGCTGATGTCGTACTGGCATCCGTGGGATGGCCGGGCAATACGGACGACCTAGGCCTCACCAACGCAGGCGTAGAGACGAAGAACAGCTATATCGTTGTTGATGATTACCTGCGTACTTCAGCCGCACACATTTATGCAGCCGGCGACATCACAGGGCGCAGTATGCTGGTGCAGTCTGCCGGGTATCAGGCGCGGATCGCGGTCGAAAATGCGCTGCTCACCTATACACAGGCGGCACGGGAGCGCCTTGTGCCACACGGCGGCTTTACCGACCCTGAATATGGCGGTGTGGGGCTTACGGAGAGCGAAGCGCGGCGGCATCATGATGTCGTCACAGCCACCGTCCCTTATGCTGCGCTTGACCGCGCCGTCATCGATGATCGCAAAACCGGCTTTTGCAAGCTCATCGCAGACCGCCGCACAGACCGTGTCCTGGGCGCGCATGTGGTGGGGGAGCAGGCTGTGGAAATTGTTTCGACGGTGTCTGCCGGGATGGCCGGTAATCTTCAGGTTCAGCAGCTTGCAGACCTGGAACTCGCCTACCCAACCTTCGTGGCCATTATCGGGCTGGCGGCGAGGCAGATCGCCAGGGAGATTGGGTCAATCCAGGTCAGACCAGACTGGCATGAGCTGAAGAAGAAACCAGGCGCAGAATGGGAAAGCGCCAACGCTACCCACCCTTAAACGACGGCCAGCGTGTGCGGTGTCCTGGCGTCACCGGGGCACCCACGTTTCGCGCTGACCGCTGATCCTAAGCGCTGATGGCGCTGACGCAGCCTTCGGCAGAACGTCCTACCGCGCCGTGTGCATCCTGCATGATCACTTTTTCCCACCAGGCGCTGTACAGCCGGTCTTAGGGGACAGGATCAACGGCGGCCACCATGCGCTCTATGGCGGTACGGTACAGGGGAATTTCGTTGGGATAGCTTTACATAAATGTCCTCCAGCATTTATCCGCACCCCCCCATGATCGTACCGCCAGTCATCAGAGCACTTTTGCCGTCTGCACCCGCCGCCCGGTGCAGCACAGTCGAATCCAGAAAATGCCCGGCATCAGCGGATGCGTCTCCGCTATGAATAGGTATGGATATGGGGGTGGATCCTGCTCTCTTCCGCTGTGCAGCGCCTTACTGTGCCGACTTGCGCACTTGGGCGCAGCCCTGGACGCGTACACAACCCGGTGGGTATTTGTCTGCACGCGCCGGTACCCCTTACGTTTTTCGCACTTTCGAGATTCCCTCCAGAATTTCTCCACATTGGCGCGTCATCCTTAGGGCAGGATGTAATCTACCCAAGGGACAATGTCACATGCGAAGAATTCTTATCGGCACCGCAGTTGTGCTCGTCGTGGCGGTGGCTGTACTGTTTGTCTTGATGCCCGGACTGATGACCGGAAGCGCGCAAACCAGCAGCGATACCACCTTTGTACAGCGCGTCACGTTGGACGAAACCGTATCAGGCACCGGCGTAATCAGCGCCGAACGCACCGCCTATCTTACCTTTGGGACGAGTGGTACGGTAGACCCAGTCCCGGCGGAGGTGGGGCAGATAGTGCGCGAAGGCGAGGTG
>CAZQIJ010000571.1:0-2992 GCA_964592955.1 uncultured Anaerolineaceae bacterium | reverse complement strand
ACTATCCGGGCGGCACATTCAACGACGGCTGCTCGGCATTCGATAACGCCGCAGCAGTCGCAGGCAACATCGTTCTGATCGACCGCGGTGGCTGCGGCTTTGCCGTAAAGCAGGATAACGCTTTCCTGGCAGGCGCGGCGGGCGTGATCGTCGCTAACGTGGCCAGCAGCACACCCGGCCCGGTCACCATGGCCGGCGCAAGCATCGCGGAATATGACCTGCCGACCGTCCATGTGCAGTTCGATGCCGGTGAAGCGATGCGCGCAGCCGCCGATGGCGTCAACACCGTGACGATGGATTGGACCTATGCCGTTTATGGCACCGAAAGCGTGGATCGCCTGAGCACCTTCTCGTCGCGCGGGCCTGCCCGTGAAAACACGGTGGGCAGCTTCAAGCCCGATATCGCGGCCCCTGGCCAGACGATTGTGAGCGCAGGCTCTGGCACCGGCACCTACACCTACAACATCAGCGGCACCTCGATGGCGTCGCCGCATGTGGCTGGCGCGATGGCCCTGCTGATCGAGAAATACCCCACCTGGACCATCAACGAACTCAAGGCGCTCATCATGAACACGGCCAACGTGGACCTGACGAGCAACGGCACGACTCGCTATGGGCCGCAGACCCAGGGCGCAGGCCGTACCAACCTGAACGACGCCTTCTCTAACGAAGTCATCGCCTACAACACCGGCACTGACGCGGGTGTGAGCGTGTCGTTCGGCTTCCCGGAAATCATCCCGCCTGCCACCCTCAGCCAGTCCAAGACGATCACGGTTGAGAACAAGTCTGCAAGCACGGCGGAATACACCGTGAGCTTTGACACCATAACCGATGCGACCGGCATCACCCTGGCCACCACCGAATCGACGATCTCGGTTGCGGCTGGCAGCACCGCCACGATCACGGTTAACCTGACGGGCGATCCCAACGTGGCCGGTTCGCGCACCAACTCTGACGCGACCCTGACCACCAGCGGACGCCACCGCCTGACTGAAGAAGCCGGTTATGTGGTGCTGACGCCCACCAGCGGCGCGACCGCCACACTGCGCGTCCCGGTTTATGCTTCGCCGGTACTGGCCAGCGCGATGACGGGAGCCGCGGTTGAACTGCCCGCAGCCTCCACCAATGGCGCGATTGACCTCTCTGGCACCGACCTGGATACCAGCGGCAGCGGCCTGACGGCGAACGATATCGTGTCGTTGGTCACACCGTTTGAACTGATGGTGAGCGATCCTGACGATGCGACGGTCGATTATGCCGACATCCGCTATCTGGGGATGACCACCGATTATGCCAACCCAGGAGTCGACGGTCTCTACGCCTTCCTGGCGATTGCCACCTACGGCGAATGGGATACCCCGCGCAGCGTCGAGTTTGATGTCCACGTGGATCTGAACCAGGACGGCGTTGTAGACTTCACGTTCCTCAACGGGGCTGGCTCTGGCGGCGGTGACGACTTTGAAGTGATCGCCAACGATCCGTTCGACGTGTTTGGCCTGGGCGCAGGCGCTAACGTGGCCTATGGCGAACCGATCAATGGTGCCAGCGGCAGCGTCGCCGACAGCGGACTGTATAACAACAACGTGATGGTGCTGCCGCTCGCTCTCGAATACCTGGGCGCAGGCCTGGAGGCCACACTCGTTGACTACACCGACGACTCGCCAGCCTTCGATTTCTGGATCGAAACCCTGTCGCTGCGTGAAGACGGCGTGATTGATACCGTCGGCTCTGCAGCCGCACCGATGCGCTATGACCCCAGCAGCGCTGCCTACGACTTCACCGACGGGTTCTCCTACCTGCCGCTGTGGGCGGACTTCGATGGGTTCATCGTCCCGCTCGTCAGCACGGTAGATGCCCTGCCGATGCCTGAAATCCTGCTGCTGCACCACCACAACTCGGCTGCCACCACCGCCCAGGTGATCAGCGTCACGCTGGCAGAAGGCGTGGCCTTCGACCTGCTGACCCCCGCCGATGGCGCAGTGCTCACCAGCCCGGCAGCGATTGACTCCGTGACCACCATCACCTGGGAAGCCTCACTGGGGGCGACCACCTACACCTTCACGCTCGACCGCCCCGAACCGCTGGCTGACGTGGTGCTGGCAGACCTGACGGCAGACAGCGCAGACACAGACAACTTCGCGTGTGATGCCACCACCTGCACGCTCAGCAACGTTGATCTGGGCGCGCTGGCGACCGCCAACGGCGCGTATGTGTGGGATGTGGTTGCGTCATCGCCAGATGGCACCACCCCGGCCAATGCACCGTTCGGCTTCACCGTGAACGTCCCCGCGCCGCTGGCGTTTGACCTCACCGGCCCTGCCAATGGCGCATATGTGACCGAGCCAGTGACCGAACTTGCAGCCATCACCTGGGGTTGGACCGACAGCGGTGTGAGCAGCTACACCTTCGGGCTGCTGAAGCTTTCCGACAACACGCGTTTCGGCATCGTGCTGGATCAAGACTACACCCCAGAAGCAGACAGCGACGCACTGACGTGCGCCGACGCCACCTGCACGCTGGCACTGGGTGAGGCCGTGATCAATACGCTGGACGGCGGCCAGTACTCCTGGACCGTTGTGGCCGATAACGGTTTCGGCACCACCGAAGCCAGCAACGCCCCCTGGTTCTTCACGCTGAACACGGAAGACCTGGAAGCGCTGCTGAACGGCGGTTTCGAAATGGATCCTGATGCCACCGTGGGCACGCCAGACTACTGGACCCGCCAAGGCAACACCAAAGACAAAGTGATCTGCAACCCGACAGATACGACGCTCGTCAACAGCGGAAGCTGCGCCTATGAATTCCGTCCGTCTGCCACAGAACTCAGCGTGCTGACGCAGAATGCTTCGCTGATCGGCATGGGCGCTGGCTCAGTGGTCGATACGAGCGCGTATGTGCGCGGCGGCGCGGATTCTATCCTGCGCGTGCGCGTTCAGGCCAAGTATGGCGGCGTGCTGCCACAGCAGAAACAGGTCATCCTGGTGGATGATAT
>CAZQIJ010000570.1:0-2995 GCA_964592955.1 uncultured Anaerolineaceae bacterium | reverse complement strand
GGTCGAGCCATTGCAGCGAGAGTGACGCGCTGAGATCCGGGAACGCGCCGGAGAAGTGATTGGTGCCGATGCGGAATGAGATCAGGCTGTCCCACGCGCTGATGCCTGCCGGGATGGTGCCTTCCAGCGCGTTATCATCCACCGCGAATTCCTGCATGTCCGTCAGGCTGACGATGCTGGCAGGAAGGCTGCCTGTAAGGTCGTTGCGGCTGACGCGGAAATATTGCAGGTCCGTCAGGTCGCCAATCGACGCCGGGATCGGGCCGGAAAGCATGTTGTCGGTCAGTTCAAGGTACGTCAGCGTGCTGATGGTGGTCAGCGATGCCGGGATCGACCCGGTCAGGGCGTTATTCCACAGCGTGATGCCGTACAGCGCGGGCAGCGTTGTGCCGTTCCATTCCGCCGGGATCCCGCCGCTGATGTTCGTATCGCCGATTTCGATAAATGTCAGCGACGACGGCAGCGATGTGGGCAGCGTACCGCTTAGCGGATTTTCACCCATATACAACTCGGTCAGCGCGGTGAAGTCAGCGAACGGAATCGCGGAAATGTCGCCGCTCAGGTTGTTGTTGTACAGGTAAAGGCCCTGCACGTTCAGCGGCGGGGTACCTATGCTGCACCCCACGCCATACCACGTGCAGACTTCGGTCGAACTACCCCAGTTTGTGCTGTCCGTCCAGGTTTCGCCCTCGGTCGCGTCATAGAGCGCCTTCAGAACGTCACACTCGGACTCCGGTACATCGGTTGCGGTACTGCAATCAAAGGCCAGATCGGCCCGGACGCTGCCCACAGACAGCGCGCTCAGGATCATCATGGCCGCGAGCAGGACAAGAACACGGTATTTCATTAAGATTTTCCTCCATAGCGTTGCGGGGCGAACCAGGTTTCGCCCACCTCTGCAAGTCACATTATAGGGAGGTTAGAGGGTCTGTGCCTATTAAGCACGGCATTACGCCGCAAAAATTTCACAAGATTCATGAAACAGTCCTGCCATTGTTAATACATTACCGTTAATAACAGGTACCCGCGCAGCTAATATGCCGCCGCTGCGCGTCCAGGCGAGGGGGCAGGGGGTGAGGGCTGGTAAGGCGCGCGCCCGGCAGATAACGAATGCGCCGCTCAACCAGGGTGCAGCAATACGCTAATCGGCGCTATAATTAAGGGCAAGCACAGTAGTATTACATCAGGAGCAGCCATGCACACCGATACCAGTACCGTTATCGCCAATCGCTACCAGCTTCTTGCCCCCCTGGGTCAGGGTGGGATGGGGACGGTGTACCGCGCATTTGACCGTCTCACCCGGCAAACTGTCGCGCTCAAGCAGGTACAGATGTCTGAAACGCACCTGCGCTTCGACAGCAGCGCGGCGGTTAACGATCTGCCGCTGGCGCTGGCGCTCGAATTCCGTACACTGGCCGGGCTGCGGCACCCCCACATCATCAGCGTGCTGGATTACGGTTTCGACACAATGGGCAGGCCGTTCTATACCATGGAGCTGCTGAACGACGCCCGCACCATCACGGCAGCGGCCAACGATCAGGCGCTGGCGCTTCAGGTGCGGTATCTGAACGAGATGCTGCTGGCGCTGGATTATCTGCACCGGCGCGGCGTCATCCACCGCGACCTCAAGCCCGATAATGTGCTGGTCACGGCGGCGGGTCAGGTGCGGGTGCTGGATTTCGGCCTGGCGCAGGACCTGCTTGAGCCGTCGCCCTACGTGGCGCAGGAGACGGTCACCGGGACGATTGCCTACATGGCCCCGGAACTGCTGACCGGCAGCCCGGCTTCGACGGCCTCTGACCTGTACGCGGTCGGGGTCATCGCCTACGAGATCTTCATGGGGCGGCCCCCCTTCACCGTCACGGATGTGATGCGCCTCATCAACGGCGTGCTTTATGAGATACCCGATATGAGCGGCCTGAACGCGGCGCTGGCTGAGGTGCTGTTGCGCCTTCTGGCCAAAAGCCCAGACGCGCGCCTGGTCAGCGCCTACGACGCGATCCGGGCGCTGAGCGCGGCCACAGAACAGCCGCTGCCGCTGGAAAGCGCCGCGATCCGCGAGAGCGTGCTGCGGGCACCGGCCTTTGTGGGGCGCGAGCCTGAGCTTAACCGGCTGCGGGACGCGCTGCAAACGGTGGTGGATGGCGGCAGCGCCTTCTGGCTGGTGGGCGGCGAGTCTGGCGTGGGGAAATCGCGCCTGGTGGACGAGCTGCGCATCCGCGCGCAGGTGAAGGGGGTGATGGTGCTGCGCGGCCAGGCGGTGAGCGAAGGCGGCGTGCGCTTTCAGTTGTGGTGCGACCCGGTGCGGCGTCTGGCGCTTTCAGAGCCGCTGAGTAACTTCAGGGCCAGCGTACTTAAGGACATCGTCCCGGATATCGGCACCCTGTTGGAGCGCGCGGTGCCAGATGCGCCCGAACTGACCGGCAGCGCGCACCAGCAGCGCCTGACGATGGCCATCGTGGAGCTGTTCAAACAGCAGCGCGGCCCGGCACTGCTGATTCTGGAAGACTTGCAGTGGGCGTCTGAGAGCCTGGCGGTGCTGCGGCAGATGCTGCTGGTGCGCGACCAGCTCGCGCCGGTGCTGGTGCTGGGCACCTACCGCGACGACGAGCGCGGCGCGCTGCCAGACGAACTGCCAGGAATGGACGTGCTGCGCCTGGCGCGCCTGGATCACGAGGCCATCGCGCGGCTGAGCGAATCGATGCTTGGCGCGCAGGGCAGGCGGCCAGAAATTGTGGGGCTGCTGCAGAAGGAAACCGAGGGCAACGCGCGGCTGTTGGTGGAGCGGTTCCCGCATTTCCCCTTTGAGGTGCGGGCGCTGCGAGAGCCTGGCAAGGAAGATGACACGGACGCATGCTTCCGGCATTTTGACGAAGTGATCCAGCGCCTCCTGGCTGAAGGGTTCAGGCCGGAAGACTGCACCGCGGACGTCACGCGCGGCACGAAGGCGATGACGGCGGCGTTGGCCATGGCGGCGATGGCCCACCAGCTGGGC
>CAZQIJ010000569.1:0-3011 GCA_964592955.1 uncultured Anaerolineaceae bacterium | reverse complement strand
CCAGAATCCGGCTGGATGTCAGCGGGTCATCTGGCGTGATGGTGACCTCGAAGAAGCCTTCCTCGTTGGCTGCCACCTCGGTGGTGGTGCCTGCGAAGGTGGCGCGCACACGGGCATGCGGGATCTCGTCCGACTCGTAGCGGCGGTACATGTTGAGCAGGTTGCTCCAGATGCTGTCGTTATCTTTGGCGCTTTCGATGCCTTTATCTTCCAGCACGCGCCCGCGCAGCATAAGCTGCTGGTGTGTGCCGTGCCCCAGGTAGGGTTGAATGAGGATAGGGGTATTGCGCACCCGGCGCTTCAGCCGCGCCTTGAACGCGTCGAAGCGATCTTCGAGGTCGCTGCCAAGCTGAAGCATAATTGTGCGTAAATCCGTCACCGTCTCCCTCCTGAACTGTGGTCACATCACCCCAATGGTATGGACAAACAAGAGCATACGCACTTTTGATGAATGTGCCGTAAGCGTAAGCTGCGGTTTGGCGGGCGTGTGCAGGTGTGGGGTGGGTGGGGCGCAACTGGCGCGGCTTCGCGGGGTGTGTGGCGGCGAAAACGCGCCAGGCACCAGGGTATGCAGGGCGCGGCGCATCAGCGCAGGATTTGCGTGCGCGCGGCGCGGCTGCGCTGGAACAGGCCGAGGATGCTGTGTGCGGTGGCCTCATTTTGGGTGTTGACGAAGATCACCGCAGCACCTTCATTCACAAGACTGCGAAAATAGGTGTACTCTTCATCTGGGAGGTGCAGGTCATCCAATGCGCCGCTGGCCACCAGCGCCGGGCCTGCGGCGGCAGTGCCGGGATCGGCGGAATTTGGCGCGGCGCTGGTAAGCGGGACGACGGGCAGCACGGCGTCGCCGGTGGCCGGGCTGGAGCTTAGCCCGCGCGACGGCGCAAGCAGCGTCACATCGTCCCCGCGCAGGTCATAGGCGGCCAGCGCACGGGTCACGCGGTCGATATCGGTGGTCATGGTCTCCTGGTCGAAAACTGCCACAACGAGGGTCATTTCGGGTCCTCCTGCTGGTTGAGTGTGCTGGAACCAGCATAGCGGCGCGATGTGAACGGAGACTGAACGCCGTATGAGGCGGTTTGTAATGGCCGCTGTAATCTCGTGCGGCTCCTGTAAAAAAGCAGCGAAATCCCTGCTCTGTTGTGTTGAGCATCGTCTGCTTATCGAGTATACTGGTGTGCTAAAGCCTCCTGAGGCTGTTTGTGCCGACACTGATATAAGGCTTTCCATTCCCGTGAAAAATCGAAAACTGGGGAATAAATACGAGATTCTGGAGCGTCTGGGGCGTGGCGGCATGGCGGAAGTCTACCGCGCGTACCATGCCAGCCTGGATCGCTATGTGGCCATCAAGGTGCTGCACAGCTTTCTTTCGGACGATCCGGAATTCAAGACACGTTTCGAGAAGGAAGCTCAGAACATTGCCAAACTGCGGCACCCGCACATCGTGCAGGTGTATGATTTTGAGCACGATGCCGGCAGCGACAGTTACTACATGGTCATGGAACTGATCGAAGGGCCAACGCTGCGGGATCGCCTCTACGAGACAGCCGACCAACATGTGTTCGTCCCGCTGAACGAGGCGCTGCGGATTGTGCGGGAAGCGGCGATGGCGCTTTCTTACGCCCATGCGCGCGGCATGATTCACCGCGACGTGAAGCCGGCAAACCTGATGCTTGATACCAAAGACAAAGACCGTATCGTGCTGACGGATTTCGGCATTGCCAAACTGATGACGGGGGCACAGTTCACCGTAAGCGGGGGGATGGTGGGCACACCGGCCTACATGGCCCCTGAGCAGGGGATGGGTGAGAGCGGCGACGAGCGCTCTGACCTGTACTCGCTGGGTATTATCCTCTACCAGATGCTGACCAACGAACTGCCCTATGAAGCAGATACGCCGCTGGCGCTGATTCTGCGCCACATGAACGATCCGATTCCGTCTGTACGCAAAGCAGTGACGCACCTGCCGCCAGCAGTGGATAAAGTGCTGCAGAAGGCGATGGCCAAAGAACCGGCGAACCGGTATCAGACGGCGCAGGAGATGATCGAAGACCTGGAGACGCTGGAAAAAGCCCCGGCACGGCTGGACCCGGCGACTCTCATCCTGCCGAAGGGGGCAAGCAAGGCGCTGGCGCAAGAGACGAACCCTGAGCCGCAGGCGGAAGACGGCAGGCGCGGGCGCGGCTGCCTGCTTACGCTGCTGACGACGCTGCTGCTGGTGGTGATGATCGGCGGCGGCTATGCGGTGGGCAGCGCAGCCGGGGTGCTGCCACCGCTGCCGTTCTTCTCGGCCCTGGGGGCAGCGACCGCCAGCCCCACCGCCACCGCCAGCGCGACGGCTACGGCCAGCGCCAGCGCGACGGTTACACCGACCGTCACTGCAACCACCACCGAAACGCCGACCGCGACGGTGACGGCCACCTTCACGCCGATCCCCACCGAAACCGCGACCCCTACAGAGACGCTGGCCGCCACCGAAACGCCCACGTTTACGCCCACTGCCACCGTCACAGCGGTAGAAAGCCCAAGCGCCACGCCGAACCTCACCCAGACGGCGGCGGTGATCCGCACCGCGACCATCAGCGCGTGTACGTTCGATTACGGGATCATCGAAGAGGTCAAACCCAACGAGAGCATCGACGGCTTCCACGAAACCGGCGAGGATTTTGTGGTGGTGCTGCGCCTGCTGAACACCGGGACGTGCGCCTGGGAACCGAACACGTCGCTTCAGTTTGTATCTGGCGAGAGCTTCAGCGCGGGGCCGCGCGTGTTCATCAGCACGCTGGTTGACGCCGGTACCGAGACGACGATTACGCTGGCCGGGCGCGTGCCGAACCGGGTGACGCAGGTGGATTTAAGCGGGACGTGGCAACTGCGGACGCCGGGCCAGATCCCCATCGGCCAGCCGTTCGAGATCACGGCGCGGGTCTTTGACCCCGGATAACGGCCTGGATGTAAGCATCCCCATCCCTAAAGGTAGCCCTAGTGCTTACCAGACTCAGCCCTTC
>CAZQIJ010000568.1:0-3013 GCA_964592955.1 uncultured Anaerolineaceae bacterium | reverse complement strand
ACCATGTAACTGCTCAGGCTGCTTACCCCCAGCAAGGGACTTCGCCCCCTGCAACTAATGCCAGCAGCAGCAGGCGTCTGCTTTGCAATCTGCTTACCCCCAGCAAGGGACTTCGCCCCCTGCAACCCCATTACGCTTAGCTGCTGACGCGGCTAACAAATGCTTGCCAGGCTGCGATACCTTTTGTGAGAAATGGTCAAATTTCTTGTTTTTGACCGTTTGTGGTCAAAAATTTAAACGTTCTTGATCCAACTTTTTACAAAAAGTTGGCGGGGGGTTTTGGGGGCAGCACTCCCCAACCGCCTGCCTGAGTAGTTACGCGACTATCGCTTCTTAAGGGGCAAAGCGCATCGCAGGGGTGCATCGCGCTGCGCCCGTGACGACGTGCGGTACACCAACCGCGCCTACAATCGAGACCGGTTTTGCACCCATAACGTAATGTGCTGCGTTTGCCCTACGGTCTACCCTTTTTGTGTCCGCATGCCCCATAGCTGTAACCCAAACTGCGATCTAAGATGAAAAGAACAGTCAAGTGTACCGTAAGGAGTCCCGAATGTTCTTCCATGATAAACGCCTGCAATACAATGCCCGCCCGTCGCAACCTGATCCGCTGTTTGCGCGCAAACTTCAGGAAGTGCTGGGCGGCCAGTGGGGTGAGATTTCGGTGATGATGCAGTACCTGTTCCAGGGGTGGAACTGCCGCGGCCCACAGAAATACCGTGACATGATTCTGGACATCGGCACAGAAGAAATCGGCCATGTGGAAATGTTGGCCACGATGATTGCGCGGCTGCTGGAAGGCGCTCCGATTGCGCAGCAGGAAGCGGCAGTGGCGGCAGATCCGATGATTGCGGCGGTGATGGGCGGCATGAACCCGCAGCATGTGATTGTGGCCGGCCTGGGCGCGCAGGCGGCAGACTCGGTTGGGTATCCCTGGAACGCGCGTTACATTACGGCCAGCGGCAACCTGCTGGCAGATTTTCGGCTGAACGTGACCGCCGAATCTATGGGGCGGCTTCAGGTGTGCCGCTTGTATGAAATCACGGATGATGCCGGTGTGCGCGATATGCTGTCGTTCCTGATCGCGCGCGATACCATGCACCAGAACCAGTGGCTGGCGGCAATTGCCGACCTGGAAGCGGAAGGTCTGGAATCCACGCCGGTGCCGAGCACCTTCCCACAGCACCTGGAGAAATCCGAAGTTGCGTACCAGTTCATGAACTTCTCGCAGGGGTTGGAAAGCCGCGAAGGACGCTGGGCGTCTGGGCCGTCTATCGATGGCAAGGGGCAGTTCCAGTATGTGGAGAACCCCCAGCCGATGGGCGATGTGGCCGATGTGCCGCCCGCCAACCCCAAAACACACGGCACCAACAAACCCGGTTTTGTTCAGAACCTGCTCAACACCGTCACCAGGTAGACCTGTCGGCGGGCGCGGATGCTGCGCCCCGCCGGTATCTCTGGCATGCGTGGGCACCCATGAGCGCACCCGATGGGTAAGCCGCTCCCCAGTGCCCAAAGCACAGCAGGGATGAGACGATTGTCATGGATGACAGCGCTGGAACTGGTGCTACTATCAGGGTACTTGTCCTGATTTCAGCATGCTGGATAGCGCCATGATCGTCTTAGTTCTGCCAGATATTCCCACGGAAGATCGTCTGCTGGTGCAGGCGCGCGGCGGCAGCCAGAAAGCCGTCCTTGAGATTTATGATAACTACTTCACCCCCATCTACCAGTACATTCGACTGCGCGTGGCCGACGCCATGCTGGCCGAAGACCTGACGAGCGAGGTGTTCCTGCGTATGATTGACGCCTTCAGGAAACACACGGCACCGCAGCACAGCCTGCGCGGGTGGCTGTTTCGGGTGGCACGCAACGCGATCTATGATTATTACGGTACCGAGAAGAAGTATGCGGCCACCACGCTGGAGGACTGGGTGAGCGCGCCGCACGACGATGAACCCGAAATCCAGTTTCTGCGCACGCTGGACAGCGAACAGGTGCGGCAGGCGCTGCGGAAACTGGCGGCAGTGCAGCAGGAGGTGTTGATTCTGCGCTTTGGCCAGGCCTTGAGTTTGCAGGAAACTGCCGATATTATGGGCAAATCTGTAAGCGCAATCAAATCATTACAGTTCCGGGCGGTCGATATGCTCCGGCGGGTGCTGGCAGGGGTGCGCGATGTCAAGTAATGCTGATCCCAGAGAACTTCAGGATATTTTCACACGCTGTGCAGAACGCATGATGGCTGGTGAACACGTAGAGCAGATCCTGGCCGATTATCCGCAGCACAGCGCACGCCTGCGCGGGATGCTGACGGTGAGCAGTGTGCTGGCGCGGTCGCTGAGCATAGACAGCGGTGAGGCAGCGGCGGCCAAGGCACGGGTGCGGGCGCAGGTGCGGGCTGCGCTGGAACGCCCTGTGCCCGCGCGCCGACCGCGCTGGCTGGCAGCGGCAGCGCTGGTGATGGTGGTGGGCATGGTATGGGCGCTGCTGCTGGCGGAAAACAGCCTGCCCGGTGACCCGCTGTATGGCCTGAAACGCCTGTCTGAGGCGGTACGCGGGGGGGATTTTTCCGAACGGCGACTCGATGAAATCCGCACGCTGCAGAGCAGTGACCGCGATGCGGAGGTGGTCTTCCGCGGGGTGGTGATGGCAGTGGAAGCCAGCAGCTTTACCGCTGCGGATCTGCGGGTAGAGATCGGCGCGGGGGTGAGCGTTCCACCGGTTGGCGCAGTCGTGGAGGTTACGGCACAGCTCAGCAGCGGCACGCTTACGGCGACTGGCATTACGCTGCTGCCGCAGCCGGAAACTGAGAGCGATGCGCCTGGATTGCCGCCGAGCGATACGCCGCCGCCAACATCTACCGTATCCCCAACGCAGACGCCGCAGCCGACAAGTCAACCGCCGCCAACGTCTACCGTGTCCCCAACGCAGACGCCGCAGCCGACAAGTCAACCGCCGCCAACGTCTACCGTATCCCCAACGCAGACGCCGCAGCCGACACAGGGCGCATGTG
>CAZQIJ010000567.1:0-3017 GCA_964592955.1 uncultured Anaerolineaceae bacterium | reverse complement strand
GACCGGCCATTTCATCGCGTCGTTGGTGTAGGGGCGCGGCCTGCCGCCGACCGACAAACCCGGACAACGCAGGCGTTGTCCCTACCCTATCAGCCCTCACCCCCTGCCCCCTATCCCCGCCGCCGCCGAAACCGGCGCTGGTGTTATGGCAACCAGTCCCCTGGCACACGGACCAAGTGGCAAAAGTTTGTGCAAGTAGCCCAATACCAAGGGCTGCGGTTCTCTTTCGCGCTGAATGGCACACGTTATAATAGCCATGTTCACCAACCTGTGCAGCCTATTGCTGCGCAGTTCAACTGAGGTCAATGTGCGACCAACGCATAATTACTCTCCAGGAAAGGATTTGTTCCGATGAACCGTATGAAATTCGCTTTGGTATTTGTTTTAGTGGCACTGCTCATCAGCGCAGTCGTCCCCGCGATGGCGCAGGACGAAGGCCTGCTCATTTGGGCAGATGGCGAACGTGTTCAGCTTGTCACCGATCTCGCCGTCATCTTCACCGAAGAAACCGGCATCCCGGTGGAAGTTCAGCAGCTTGGCCTGGGCGATGCCCGTGACCAGCTTCTGGTGGCTGGCCCGGCTGGCGAAGGCCCGGATATCCTCATCGTGGCCCACGACAGTGTCGGCCAGCTCGTCGCCAACGGCGCGCTGGTGTCGCTGGAACAGTACCGCGAAGAGCTCGCCGAACAGTACACCCCGGCTTCCCTCAGCCTGTTCACCTATGCCGGTGAACTGTGGGGCGTGCCCTATGCTACCGAAAACGTCGCCCTGATCCGCAACGTTGACCTCGTCCCCGAAGCGCCCACCACCTGGCAGCAGGTCAGCGAAATCGCCGCCGAACTGCAGGAATCGGGCGCAGCCCAGTACGGGTTCCTGGCCCACACCGGCAACACCTACCACAACTTCCCCATCACCTCGGCCTTCGGGGGTTACATCTTCGGCCTCAATGAAGACCTGACCTTCAACGTGGCCGATGTTGGCCTGAACAGCGAAGGCGGCCTGGCCGCTGCCCAGTGGCTGGCAGACCAGTATGCCGCTGGCCTGATGGTCCCGGATGTGAACGACGATGTCGTCTTCGAATACTTCACCTCTGGCGACGCCGCGATGTTCGTCACCGGCCCCTGGTACAGCCAGCGTATCCTCGAAGCCGCCGAAGCCGGTGGTTTTGAATACAGCATCGACCCGCTCCCCGGTGCCGAAGGTGGCCTGGAAGTTGGCCGTCCGTTCGCCGGTGGCCAGGGCTTCGTCATCAGCGCCTTCAGCGAACAAACAGACCTGGCCGAAGAATTCCTGCTCGGCTACATCTCCACCCTCGAATTCCAGCAGCAGATCTTCGATAACGGTGGCCGTCCCCCGGCCTTCATCGGCGTCGATACCAGCACCGACCCCAACGTTGAACTGTTCGTGGCCGCCGGTAACGCTGGCGAAGGGGCCATCCCCATGCCCGCAATCCCGGAAATGGCCGCCGTGTGGGGTTCTTCCGACGCAGCGCTGACGCTCATCAGCCAGGGCGGCGACCCGGTCGAAGCCATGAATACGGCAGTCGAACAGATCGCCAACGCCATCCAGATCCAGCAGAGCGGCGCAGTCAACAGCATCACGCTGGTGGGCAGCCTGCAGGACGAACTGGGCTGCGGCGGTGACTGGGACCCGACCTGCGAAACCACCTTCATGACCGATGAAGATGGCGACGGCGTCTATACCTTCACCGGCACGCTCCCGGCGGGCGACTATGAATGGAAAGTGGCCTATAATGCAGACTGGGCCGAAAATTATGGCGCGAACGGCGAAAACAACGGCGCGAACATCATGATGTCTGTGGCCGAAGAAACCGAAGTGACCTTCAGCCACAACCTGGAAACCAAAGAAACCATCGACAGCGTGAACAATCCTCAGTAACCTGACCGCGCTGTAACACACAAAAATATTCTAACCTGGCGGGGGTGCAGCGATGCGCCCTCGCCTTTCTTAAACAACCTGTTGGCACAATCGCCCCCACCCTTCATGACCTGTGTGGGAGAGGCGAAAAACAACCGCCGCGCGGCAGGGGTTCGCCCCCACGCTCGCTGTACCGGCGCTGATGTCGTTCGAATCCGTCATACTGCGCTGCCCTGGTCCTTGAGGCGAAACCGCCCCCCACCCGCATCCTTACGATGCGGAGCGGGACGCCAACACCCATCCGGCGCTCCCATGCCCCCCTCCCCTGACGCAACGGGGCACGGCTGAGGGTTGCACGCGCAAAACAGGGCTGCGCAGTTACGAAACAGAAAGGAAAATGAGCGCTGAACGCGGCGACGAATGCTGCTCTGGCAGCGTTCGCACAGGCGCAGGCGCTGAACGCTATGGCTACCGCAGGGCTTAGCCGAAGTCGCAGCACTTCGGGAACCGATCTCTTGTTCATGCTGCTGAAGTATCTGGCGCTGATGGTGCTGGACGCCTTCGCACTCATCGTCGTCTACACCTTCCTGCAAGACGGCAACCCCCCGTTTGCCCTCGTCTTTGGCGTCATCGCCATCGGGGCAAATATCCTGGTGTTTGTGCCGTCGCTGGGGCCGCTGCGCTGGATGGCCCCCGGCCTGGGACTCGTCACGCTGCTGGTGCTGTTTCCCATCGTCTACACCGTGCAGACCGCGTTCTCCAATTACAGCGATGGCCACCTCTACACGCGCGAACGCGCCGCAAACCTCATCGTGTCTTCAGGCGCGCGCCAGCCAGGGCCAGAGTCGCTCGTCTATGACTTTACGCCCTACATCGCCGAGGATGGCACCTACGCGCTGTGGCTCACGCGCGAAGCCGAAGACGGCACCATTGAGACCGTGTTTGCGCCGCAGGATGCGCCGATTGTGACGGTGGAGAACGCGCCAGAAGACGCGCCCGATACCTATGCGGGCTACCGGCTGCTGGACCGCGGTGAACGTACCCGCGCCCTCTCCACACTCGCCACGCTGACCTTCGGCACCGGCGACGATACCGCAGGCACCACCGGGCGCTCTGACGCTGCCCGCCCGTTGGTACCC
>CAZQIJ010000566.1:0-3017 GCA_964592955.1 uncultured Anaerolineaceae bacterium | reverse complement strand
GATCAAGACCGCCCGTCAGGGTACGACCGCTGGGCGGCACAACGAGGTTATAGGCGCGCGCCAGGCGGGTAATGCTGTCCAGCAGCAGCACGACGTGCTTCTTCAGCTCCACGAGACGCTTGGCACGTTCCAGCGCCATTTCTGCCACCCGCACATGATGCTGTACCGGGTCGTCAAAAGTAGAGGCGATCACTTCGGCTTCTACCGACCGATCCATGTCGGTCACTTCTTCAGGGCGTTCACCGATCAGCGCAATCATCAGGTGTACATCCGGGAAATTCTGGCTGATGGCGTTGGCGATATCCTTCAGGATGGTGGTCTTACCCGCCTTAGGCGGAGACACAATCAGCCCGCGCTGGCCCATCCCCACCGGAGCGATGAGGTTCAGCATGCGCGTGGAAAGCACGCGCGGCGTAGTTTCCAGGTCAAAACGCTGATTCGGGAAAATGGGCGTCAGGTCTTCGAAATTGACGCGGTTCTTGCCGTCCTCAGGGTTCAGGCCGTTAACGGCATCAACACGAAGCAAACCAAAGTACTTTTCGGATTCCTTAGGTGCGCGCACCTGCCCGATAACCATGTCCCCGGTGCGAAGTCCGAAGCGCTTAATCTGTGCCTGGGCGACATAAATGTCGTTCGGGCCGGGCAGATACCCTTCGGCGCGCAGAAAGCCTATGCCTTCGTCCATAATTTCCAGTATGCCGCCGCGCAGCTTGTGGCCGCGCCGTTCGGCTTCATAGCGCAGTAATCCCAGGATCAGTTCCTGCTTCTTGGCGCGGCTGAAGCGGGGAATGGCTGCCTCGCGCGACATCTGGCGCAGCTCATCCAGGGTCTTCAATTCAAGTTGTGCAATGTCCAGGTATTCGTTGGCGGGGCTGGATGCCATGGCCGCCTATCTCCTTTCGGTTTTGGGGTTTCAACTTTGTGCCATCCGCAGGCTCCGCTCTCCTGCCGAGGTAATCCGCAGGTTAGCCATATCTGTGAAAACGGTGCCGGGATAGGTTCTTCATCTTTGAGGTGTTCGTGAGTCACCTCATACTCTATATGGTTGTCCTTGAGATCTGCTTTCTGCGTATCATGGGTTTTCTCTACGTGAGGGTGATTGTCAAACCACGAACTCCGGTAGAGCAACCGGAATTGTCGCGCATGTCCAGGCGATAAGTTTCGTGTGGCGTGCTGGCAAAAGAAGGTAGAAGGCCAGTGTTGCAAAGAATATAGCATAACTTTGCGTTGCGGTCAAACAGCAAAGTTAACGCGGTTAAGTTAACGTTGGGTGAATTTTCGCGTGGGGGGGCGGCCACCCCGCTATTCAGGATCCATCGCTGCGCGTATGTCGCGCTCAACCTTTTCGATCTTCTCGCCGCTCAGCAGGCGTTCTGTTGCTTCGTGGTAGGGTACTGCCAGCTCCGGGGATGTCCCGCCGATCTGCTGGAACATCTCGCCCACCTGGCGCGAGTCGCCAGATTCAAACACCGACAGCATTTCGTTGGAGGACATGCGCGTATAGTCGCGTTCCGGGCGCTGGATGGCCACCTTACGGATCAACCGTGAGAGCGCTGTACTGCCGCAAGCAGGGCACATGCGCGTGGCGTCGTCATAGTCCTGGTACGTCTTGTAACGGAGGGTAAAACGTGTGCTGCACTGCGTGCAGCGAAAATCATACTCATGCATTGCAGTTTTCCTGAACTTCATGTTTGGACAAATGCTCGCCGTGTGGGGTTGGCACGCTGCCCACCTACGTCAATCTTACACGCAGCGCGTTAGAATTATACCAGTTTTTGCGCGCAGCCTTTCGCTTGCGCTTGCTTGTCCCACAGGGTCATCAGCTTACGCTGTTCCTAAGCGGGCTGTACGCGTTAGAATAGGTTACACCTCTCGCGCTCACCAGATAGGGTGGCAGCCGATCAGACAAACGAAAGTGACACGCATGTTAAATGAACCGCCTCAGAAGCGCCGCCCGCATCCGCTGGATCGCAGGCCCGAAGAGACACCTGAAGCAGAACCCCCTCGGCAGAAGATTACGCTGTACTTTCCGAATTACCAGCCATACATCACCATCGGTCTGATCGTCATCAATACACTGGTCTTCATACTGATGTTCTTCAACATCAGCCGCGAAACGCAGTTCCTCACGTGGGGCGCGGCGAACCATGTGGAGGTGCTGATTCAAGGGGAGTATCACCGGCTGATTACGGCGATGTTTCTGCATAGCGGCCTGCAACATATCGCCTCCAATATGCTGTCCCTGTTTATCGTGGGCTCGCGCGTGGAAGCCGTATATGGGCATTTGCGCTTCGCCCTCGTCTACTTTCTGGGTGGGTTGGCCGGTTCGATCCTCAGCATACTGCTCAACGGCAGTAATGTTTATTCAGTGGGGGCTTCAGGCGCGGTATTCGCGATCTTTGCGGCAGAGCTGGTGTACCTTTTCCGTCACCGTAAGCTGCTCACCCACTATGGGCGCAGGCGGCTGGAATATGTGGTGGTGCTGGCAGTGCTGAACCTCGGCATCGGCATCGCCAGCAGCGCCACGCCAGGCGGCGGCATCATCGATAACTGGGGCCACATTGGCGGCTTCGTCGGAGGTGCGCTGCTGGCGTGGCAGATCACCCCACTGTTTCTGTACCAACGGCATCCCGTTCATGCAGACGCGCACCTGGCGGTAGACAGCCAGCCCCTGCGCCTGACCCATCAATCTGTATCGCTGTATACCGCCGGGCTGCTGGCCGTGCTCATTATCGCAACGCTGGCCAACCGGTGAAGCCAGAAGATTCAGCGGCAACTTGCCCTAATCCCGCTGGAACTGCATAATAACCTCGCATGAGATCTGTTCAATTTCAAGGGATGGCAGCCGTAATCATCTGAAGGGCTGCCGTCTGCAACCTGAAGAGGAGCTTCCGTGAAATACCGGCTAATTCTACTGGCGCTTGCGCTCACCGTTTCGGCGTGTGGTGGAGCATCACAAACGACTTCAGCATCACTGCCGACGAACAGCGTTGTGGCACAGCCGACCCTGAATGCAA
>CAZQIJ010000565.1:2125-3024 GCA_964592955.1 uncultured Anaerolineaceae bacterium | reverse complement strand
GTTCATCACCTACACGGCCACCAAGCATGATCTGAACGCGCCCCTGCCAGACGACGGCGCGTGGGTCTCCGATACCGTCACAATCCCGGAGGATTTCACGGTCGAAACCGCATTGGTTTACTTCTGGGCGCAGCACGCAGACCGCGGCGACATGGACTTTGACCTCGTCGCGCCCAGCGGCACCGTCAGCCGCCTGATGTTTGGGCGCAGCCTGGATGCGACGCAAACCGGCTATGGCAAGTTCCCCATGACCTCCGTGCGGCACTTCGGCGAAAGCGCGCAGGGCACCTGGACGATCCGCGCCCGCGACGACACGGCAGATACCCAGACCGGCGCTTTCTATGGCTGGCAGTTGGTGCTCTTTGGCCACCGCGCAGGCGCGCCGCGCGATTTCGTGCTGCTCACGCCGCTGAACGGGGCAGCGCTGGGCACCGCGCCAGCCCAGTTCACATGGGACGGTCCCGCCAGCGCCACCCACTATGACCTGACGCTCACACGCGCCAGCGATGCGGCCAGCGTGACGCTGAATGACCTCACCCCGGCCAGCGACCTCGACACGCTCACCTGCGAAGCGTCCGTATGTGCCTTCACCGCCGCCGGTACCGCGCTCGAAGCGCTGATGACGGTGGAGACGGCGTACACCTGGGACGTGGACGCGCGCAATGCGGCGGGGATGACCGAGACTGCATCCTTCACCTTTTCGCTGGGCGCTGCGCCGGGCGCGTTTGCGCTCCTTAGCCCGCCAGATGGTGATGACCTCGTGGGCGCGCCCGCAGCCTTCACCTGGGAATCCGCCGCCGACGCGACCCACTACGACTTCAGCCTGACCCGCGACGGCGATTCTGCCAGCGCCGCGCTCCCCGACCTCACGCCGGAAAGCGACGGCGACGCGCTGACGT
>CAZQIJ010000565.1:0-2025 GCA_964592955.1 uncultured Anaerolineaceae bacterium | reverse complement strand
GCCCGCCAGACGGTGATGATCTCGTGGGCACGCCCGCAGCCTTCACCTGGGAAGCCGCCGCCGACGCGACCCACTACGACTTCAGCCTGACCCGCGACGGCGATTCCGCCAGCGCCGCGCTCCCCGACCTCACGCCGGAAAGCGACGGCGACGCGCTGACGTGCGCCGCAGACTGCACGCTCATCACCGCCGGGAGCGCCGCGGAAGCGCTGCTGACCGTGAACGACGCCTATACCTGGGACGTGGACGCGAAGAACAGCAGCGGCACCACGCAGACCCCGCCCTTCACCTTCACATTCACGGTGCCGCTTGCGCCGGGCGCGTTTGCACTGCTCAGCCCGCCAGACGGTGATGATCTCGTGGGCACGCCCGCAGCCTTCACCTGGGAAGCGTCCAGCCTGGCAACCAGCTACAACTTCTTCCTGGAACGCGGCGACGACTTCATCAGCCTCTTTGGAGACACCCCACAGGACGATACCGACACGCTGACGTGCGACACAGTGTGTACGCTGACCGTCGCGGACTCGGAGATCGAGGCTTTCTTCACCGAAAGCGGGCTTTATGTGTGGACTGCGGAGGCGGAAAACAGTTTCGGCGTCACCGAGACCACAACGTTCACCTTCACGTTCACGCTGGACACTGCGCCGGGGGCGTTTGCCCTGCTCACGCCGCCGGACGGCAGCATTCAGCCGGGCGCGCCAGCGGCCTACACCTGGGATGCAGCCAGCGGCGCGGCCACTTATGACTTCACGATCTCGCGCGGTCTCGATGCGCAGTCCGTCAGCCTGACCGGTCTCACGCCGCTGAGCGATGCCGACCCGCTCACGTGCTTCACCGCGTGTACGCTCACGGTCATCGACGGCCAGCCGCTGGACGACTTCACCGCCATCAACGATGGCTTCACCTGGGAAGTGACCGCCGTCAACGCCAACGGTTCGACCCCTGCCGAGTCGTTCAGCTTCGCGACTGTCTCGCCGCCGCCGTCGTTCGCGCTGCTGACGCCGAGCGCGGGCGCTGCGCTGGGGGCCGCGCCTGCGGCCTTCACCTGGGAGGCGTCTTCTGCCGCCAGCAGTTATGAACTCGTCATCGCGCGCAGCGGCAGCGTGGACGGACTCAGCGTGCCGAACCTGACGCCCGACGCCGACGCCGACGCGCTGGCCTGCGACAGCCTCACCTGTACGCTGACCACCGCCAGCAGCGGCACGCTCGCAGGCTTCATCAGCACGCCGGATGTGTATACCTGGGGGGTGTTCGCCCGCAACGGCGGCGGCGCGACCCCGTCTGCCAGCAGTTTCACGTTCACGCTGTCTGCCGCTGCCAACCTCATCGCCAATCCTGGCTTTGAGGACGGCATCACGGGCTGGACGCCGACGGTTAACAGCAGCAATGATGGTGTGGTGAAGAATAAGACCAACCGCCCGGACGGCAAGCCGGATAAGATCTTCGCCCGCAGCGGCATTCGCGCCTTCCGTCTTACGGGGGAACCAGGCGAAGACACGCGCGTGGCCCAGGTGATTTCGGTGGCGGGGATGCAGGCCGGGGATACGCTCACGCTGCGCGCCTGGATCGAGGCGAAATCGCTGGCGAGCGGCGTGCAGCTCCGGCTCATCGTCAAATATGGCGGGCTGCCGGGGGCGAAGATCAGCACGCCGGTGCCTGCCGGAACCGCGCCCTACACCGAGTACAGCGCCGCCGTGACGCTGGACGCCGCCCCGACGAAGGTCAAGGTGCAGGTGCGCTACCGCAACGGCGTGTCTGCTGCTGGCCGGATGCTGGTGGATGATGTGTCGCTGGTGCGCACGCCGGTCGCGGCGCGGTAGGTGCGCAATCGCCCTCACCCCCTCGTTCCCCCTCTCCCTGCCGCCGCTGCGCGGCTAGGCGAGGGGGAGGCCGTCGAAGGTCGCCACCCGCACCATGTCCCTGTAACGGTGGGTATTCCCCCCTCGCCCAGCGCAGCGTTGGGGAGAGGGGGCGGGGTAGGGACAACGCCTGCGTTGTCCGGGTTGAGCGCCGCATGGGTGCCAG
>CAZQIJ010000564.1:0-3031 GCA_964592955.1 uncultured Anaerolineaceae bacterium | reverse complement strand
CTTATGAACAGGTATATGATCTGATGCGCAGTAAGAAGCTGCACACGGTTTGCGAAGAAGCGCAGTGCCCTAACCTGGGCGAATGCTGGGGACGTGGCACAGCCACCTTCCTGATGATGGGGGATACCTGCACACGGTCGTGCGGTTTCTGCGACATCAAGACGGGCCGCCCCAACCCACTGGATTGGGCAGAACCCAACCGTGTGGCCGAGAGTGTGCGCGCGATGAACCTGCGCCATGTGGTAATCACCAGCGTGAACCGTGACGAACGGGCAGACGGCGGCGCACCGATTTTTGCAATGGTCATCCGGCGCATTCGCCAGCTTCAACCCGGTTGCAGCATCGAAGTCCTGATCCCAGACTTCAAAGGCAGCGAAGACGCGCTGAAAATTGTTATGGACGCGCAGCCGGAGATCCTGAACCATAACGTCGAAACGGTCCCGCGCCTCTTCAAGCAGGTGCAGCCGCAGGACAACTATGAATGGGCGCTTAAAACCCTGGGCAATGCCAGGAAGATGCAGCCGCTGGTGCTTACCAAGAGCGGCATCATGGTGGGGTTGGGCGAAACCTTCGACGAAGTGGTTGAGGTCATGCGCGATCTGGCCAGCGTGGGCGTCGATATCCTCACCATTGGCCAGTACCTGCAGCCCAGCAAACAGCATCTGCCGGTTGCGCGTTTCTACCTGCCAGAAGAGTTTGACCGCTTTCAGCAAATCGGCAGGGAACTGGGCTTTAAATGGGTGGAAAGCGGCCCTCTGGTACGCAGCAGCTACCGCGCAGATGTGCAGGTGCGCGAGCTTTCCAAACTGAACTTCATCCATACACCGCCGGTCTCTGAAAACGGCGCGGCTGCCGCTACCTGATACGCCAGCCGCGCATAGTGGATCCCCCCTTTGCCTCCATTCCCGACCAGCGCTGCGGGCCAGGAGGGGGGGGATCAACCGCATTCAGTGCCCTCACCCAGTGCCGGGCGAAGCCGACACGTTCGAGAGAGCGGTTAAGGTGAGGGCAAAAGTGCGCATGGCGTACTGAGCGCTATTCTGAACGCTGCGTTCGTTTGAACCCTTATGTTCGAGAGAACGTTATACCGTGCACCTGAAGCTGTGGGATGTGCCGGGCATGTCCCCGAATAGTCCATGTAGGCGAGAACAGAGCCATGCCAGAAAAAACACCAGAGCGTATGCCAAAACGGGATACACGACCGGGAATCTGTGACTACGAAGGATCAAATTACCGCACGGACTTTTGGGAAGGACGCGGGCGCGATTACGAAGACCGCGTAGAAAGGCTGGTGCTGCGGCGGCTGCTGCCGTCTGACGGTACACGCTTGCTAGAAATTGGTGCTGGCTTTGGCCGCCTTACCGAAGAATACCGGGGATACCGGCAGGTGGTGCTGCTGGATTACTCGTTCTCACAGCTTCAGTATGCCCAGGAACGCTATGGCAGAAGCGGTCGCTTTATTTATGTGGCAGCAGACGCCTACCAGATGCCGTTTAGCCCTGGCATGTTTGATGGCGCGTCTATGGTGCGCGTCATCCACCACATGGCAGATGTCCCACGCGTGCTGGCAGAGGTTCGGCGCGTGCTTACAGCCAACGGCGTGTTTATCCTGGAGTTTGCCAACAAGCGCAATCTGAAAGCGATGGTGCGCTATGCCACGCGCAAGCAGTCCTGGAATCCATACGACCCAGCGCCCGTAGAATTCGTGGAACTTAATTTTGACTTCCACCCGACCTATATCCAGGAGGCGCTGAAGAAGGCGGGGTTCACCCTTCAAACCCGTATCCCGGTATCGTTCTTCCGCCTGGATGCGCTTAAGCAGCGTGTTCCCACCGGCACCCTGGTCACGATGGACTCCGTTTTGCAGCGTACCGGCTTAACCATCACACCAAGCATCTTTAATCGCTGCGTGGCGGTGGGAGACTCGCAGGACAACACCATGCGCCAGGATATCGAAGCGCTGTTTGTGTGCCCAGCATCAGGCATGCCTGTGCGACGCGATGGCGATGTGATGGTCTGCGACAAGAGCGGGCTTCGCTACGCCGTTCGTGATGGCATCTATGACTTCAAAGCGCCTCTGGATGAAAAATGAGCACAGGGTGAGAGAAAAACAAAGGGCGGGAACTTGAGAGGCTCAGACGGGTTCTTTCATAGTAGGATGCGCACAAAGCGCAGCACCTAACCAGACAAAAAAGCAAGCCGGGGGCATTGACCCCCGACCCGATCTTCAGCCTTGATGTTGTCACGCTGTGCCGAAATTACTGCACGCGAGCGCGGCCCTGGTTGGCCGATGCTTCTACGCATTTCGCGCCACTGGTCCCAACGATTGTACCATGACGTACACCAGCGGGGATTTCGGCACGATCTCCGGCACGAAGTTTCACACGTTCATTGCTGTCGGGTAAGATGAGTTCCAGTGAGCCATCGATAACATAGAGGATTTTGGTGAAACCATGCGAACGAACTGCGTAGCGGTAATTGGGCATGTTCGTCCACATGTAGGGGCGCAGACCTTGCTGCTGCATGAGACGGGTGATGGTTGTGAGTGACGGATGCTGGCCACCCTCCCAACGCTGAATCTGGACTGCCGTTTGTTTACCTGCCATAATAAACCTTAGACTCTTGCCGACGAATAACCGACAGGCGGCATACGTTTACCCTATGCCACTTGACACCTTCGTCATTCTAGCGCACCTCTAATTCTTTTTCCAATACCCAACATGGTTCGTGGACATATTGCGTAACACCTCGATGGTCTACATAACTCCAGCGCCCTGGGTCTTCTGAGAAGACCTTGTAGCCGTTGCGCTGGTAAAGCCGCATAGCATTGTGGTTCACCTTTGCCACAGACAGCGTTGCATAGCGGAAACCGCGATTGACCAGAGTTGCTTCAGCTTCGTGCAGCAGCGCAGTGCCGATGCCATGCCCCTGAAACATCTCCATCACGCGCAGCGAATACAGGTAGGCTCGTACTACACCATCCGCCACCATGTCATTGGTGCTTGTAAGCTGAACGAAGACCTGGCCCACC
>CAZQIJ010000563.1:0-3032 GCA_964592955.1 uncultured Anaerolineaceae bacterium | reverse complement strand
GCTTCAACGCCGAAGATCGCCGTATGCTCAACGCCATCACCAGCCAGGTCGATACCGCCATCTTTGAACGCCTGGAGAGCAGGCGTCTGCGCAAGGTGCTGGGGCGCTCGGTCGATCCCAAAGTCCTGGAACGCCTGCTGGAGCGGGCAGACGCGCGTGTGCTCGTAGGCGAGCGCGTGTTGATGACGGCGGTCTTTGCCGACCTGCGCGGATCGACCGAATGGACAGAGCGCACCAACCCTGAAGAGCTTGTAAATACCCTCAATATCTTTCTTGGGCGCATGACCGATGTCATCTTTCAGCACGGCGGCACCCTGGATAAATTCGTGGGCGATGAGGTGATCGCCCTTTTTGGCCTGCCGGTGCTGATGCAGGATCACGCCCAGCGCGCCATCGAAACCGCCATCGCCATGCGCGACGCACACCAGCAAATTCAGGCAGAGCTGCGCGCCAGGGGTATCGAGCTGCCGGGGATGGGCATCGGTGTATCTTCGGGCGAAGCCATCGCTGGGGAGATTGGCTCCTCTATCCGCTCTGATTTCACCGCGATGGGGCGGCCTATGAACCTCGGCGCGCGGCTGTGCAGCGCTGCGGCGGCTGGCCAGATCCTGCTTAGCGAAAGCACCTATGACCTGGTCAGGAACCGCATCGAGGCCCAAACCAGCGCCCCGGTGGCCCTCAAGGGGCTGGGCGAGGTATCCATCTACGAACTCCTGAGCATACGAGGATAGCGCATAACCCCATGTTTAACGCCTCCATCACCTACCACAGTGGCACGCTCGTCTGTGACGGGGTTGCCCTTTCAGAGATCGCCGCGCAGGTCGGGACGCCGTTTTACGTCTACAGCCTGCCGCGCGCGCTGGAAAACCTGAACCGCGTCCGGGCTGCTTTTCCTGGCGCGCACATTCACTACAGCGCTAAAGCCAACGCCAACCTCAGCGTGCTGCGCGCGCTCATTGAGGCCGGCGCAGGGATCGACGCCGTGAGCGTGGGCGAAATCCAGCGCGCGCTGGCTGCTGGCGCGGCCCCGGACGACATCGTCTTTGCCGGGGTGGGTAAATCCCCGGACGAGCTGCGTTATGCCGTCGAACACGGTGTGGGCTGGTTTAACGTGGAGAACGTGGACGAATGCCGCTGGATTGCGCAGTTTGCGCGTGACGCCGGTCGTGAGGATATTCGCATTGCGCCGCGCCTCAATCCCCAGGTCACCGCCAACACCCACCCGTATATTGCGACAGGTCACGGCGGGGCGAAGTTTGGCCTCACCGCAGACGATGTCCGCGCGCTGCTGGAAGACCGCCGCGCCTACCCGCGCCTGCGCTTCGCCGGTATGCACGTTCACATCGGCAGCCAGCTCCACGACCCGGATGCGACGCGCACAGCCATCGCCGCGGCACTCGCGCTGGCGGCGGATTACCCCACGCTCACGACGCTCAACATCGGAGGGGGCTTCCCGGTCGCCTACCGCCCGGACGAACCCTTGCCGCCTGTCGAGGAATTCGCCCGTGCGGTGCTTCCGCTGCTGCAAGGCCGCGACCTGATCCTGGAACCGGGGCGCGTCATCATCGCAGATGCCGGGCTGCTGGTGACTCGTGTGCTCTACGTCAAAGAGCAGGGTGGCGAACGCTTCATCATCGTGGACGCCAGCATGACGGAGCTGATTCGCCCGGCGTTGTACCAGGCGCATCACGAGATTATACCGCTGCACGATGGCGCGGAGGTCGGCCCCAGGCGTCCTGTAAACATCGTTGGCCCGGTGTGCGAAACAGCGGATGTGCTGGGGCGCGCCGTGATGCTGCCGCCGCTTCAGCCCGGTGACCTGCTCGCCGTAATGACGGCAGGCGCGTATGGCATGGTCATG
Source organism: uncultured Anaerolineaceae bacterium (assembly GCA_964592955.1). Lineage (GTDB taxonomy): Bacteria > Chloroflexota > Anaerolineae > Aggregatilineales > Phototrophicaceae > CAZQIJ01. The sequence continues at coordinate 1,171 of CAZQIJ010000563.1, read as the reverse complement.
GCCAGCAATTACAACGCCCGCCCACGCCCGCCAGAAGTTGTGACGGATGGCCGCACGTGGCGCATTGCCCGCCAGCGCGAAACGTGGGAAACCATGACGCAGCTCGAACAGCTCTGACGGGCGCTGTCTCTGCCTGCCGCTATGATCCCGGCTGGCCTATGGGCGCAGGGCTGCCTTCGGGCGGAACGTAACCCTCTGGCGTCGGTGTCCCCTGTTCGCAGATCACCTGCGCGGCGTCACGCTTGGCCTGCGTCGTGCCATTAAACCCGTAGGACAGGGCGTTGTCATACTGCTGCACGGCCTGGCATGGTTGTGCAGCCACCAGACCATCACCGTATGCGGTGTAATGCGTGATGTACATCTGCACCACCTGATCGCGCCGGTAGCCTGGCGCGATCGCGCTCAACTGGTCAAGGTACAGCAGCCCGTTGGCAAAGTCGCTGGTGCCCACCGTGCTCCGTGCGTTCAGAAACAGCGTGGCAGCTTCACGTTCCACGCTCAGCCCTTCGATCAGCGTCCCGAATTCCTCCGCACGATCCGTGAGACGGATGGCGCGCGCAAGCTGTGTCTCATCCCCGCCCCGAAACAGTTCAAGGGCGCGGCTGTTCAATGCGCGAGACATCAACTGGCGCACGGTCGCCTGCTCAAAGGCCGGATCAATGCTGATCACCACATCCAGCAGTTGAATCGTGTCGTCCAGATCGCCGCGTGCAAACGCGCTCTGCGCATCCACCAGCACATCCGCCGCGTCCAGTCCCCCTGCGGGTGTCGCGCTGCCGCTGTCCACGTTCTGCGCGGGGGTTGCCTCTTCGGCAGGCTCCGTTGGCTGGGCGGGGATGTCTGTGGCTGACGGCGTTGCGGTGGGGGTCACTGTGGGCTGGCTGTTCACATGAAGCGCGGTGGCCGTCTGTATCAGGTTCGGCACCTGCGCCACTCCCGGTGTCTGGGTCGCCAGGTACTCCAGCCGCAAACTCACCAGCGCCTGGTTGCCCTGCGCAACCTCTGTGCTGATGCGTTCGAGCTGCACGTTGATAAAACTGCCCTGGGTGGCCGTCGCGTGCGCATTGGCTTCACGCTCGCCCGTCGTCCAGCCTGCTGCTGCCGCGAATCCCACCACCATCAGCGCCATCACCCCACTGATCGCGCCCACCAGCGCCCACATTCTGCAGCC
>CAZQIJ010000562.1:0-3050 GCA_964592955.1 uncultured Anaerolineaceae bacterium | reverse complement strand
ACTGCTTCGCGGGGAGAGGGACTTACAAAAGCGTTTTTCTCCCCCTCTCCTCAACGTGTTGTGGGAGAGGGAGCGGTGAGGGCAAAACGACGCACAAATCAATTGACCAACAACAACCGTAACTGCTCAGGCGACTCTTGCGGGCTTTGCCCCCAAACCCCCATTACGCTTAGCCGCTGACGTGGCTAAAAAATGCTTGCCAGGCTGCGCTACCTTTTGTGAGAAATGGTCAAACTTTTATTTTTGACCGTTTGCGGTCAAAAAACTGAAAAGTTTTTGATCCAACTTTTTACAAAAAGTTGGCGGGGGGGTTGGGGGCAGCGCCCCCCAACCGCCTGCCTGAGTAGTTACAAGCAGCATAAACAATGGAGATGCTTAAAACAAGCGATCCCTGGTGACGATGTTTATGTTGCGTTCACGGCGCTGTCGGGGGCGTTCATGAGCTGCTGTACACTGCGGTTTGGCACCGCGAAAAAGACCCCCAGAAGCCCATTAAGCATAAGGCTAAGCACAGGGTTTACAAACACCATCAGCAGCGAAATTGTGTACATTACCAGCCCTACCGAATACTGACGCGCAATGTGCTGCATGAGGCTCTTATCCGCAGTGGTGTTGAATAAGCGATTATTGCCCGCTGCATACATCCATAGCAGATTGTAGAACACGGCGATCATAAGGAACAGCCCGTTGTAGAAAAACACTGCCGTTACCTGCTCGGAATGCTGCAAATATTCCGCAACCAGCAGCGTGGGAAACGGTAACAGCGTGATGCCAAAAAGCAGCAGCCCGTTGAGCAGCATCAGATTATTGTCGCTGCGCCGGATTACCGTAAACAGCCGGTGGTGGTTGATCCACATCACCAGGATGAAGAAGAAGCTGGCGGCAAAGGCCAGATAGTTTGGCCACTGCTGCAGCAGCGCTGTCGCCAGCCCGTTGGCATTGGTTGACTCCACCGATGGTGGCCGCAGCTCAAACGCCAGCAGCGTGATCACAATCGCAAACACGCCGTCGCTGAACGCTTCGATGCGCCCGGTTTCTTTGTCTTGCTGGGCATTATTCATCATCGAAAACTCCAGGGTCTGCTAAGATGCTAACATTACTTCTGAACGGATCACCGCAGAGGAGTTTACGTCACACAGGGTTCACCGGCAAGTTGAGCTGGTGCGCGCCGTCGTGAATCACCTTGCACATCAATACCAGCATTGATATAATGCCTGAGGTTTGCGTCAGGAAATGGGATAGGGCGATCCTGTCTCGCCCGGCGAACGCATCCACGATGCAACTTCCGCCTCTAGTTGATAGAGGCGTTGTGATCTAAAACGAGGAACACACCATGAAGGTAATTTTGCTTGATTATGTTTATAAGCACGGGGTCGCCGGCGAGGTGATTGACGTTGCTGATGGTTTCGCCCGCAATTATCTCATCCCGCGCAAACTGGCTGTTAAGGCGACTGATGCAGAACTGAAGCGCGCCGCCAAGTTACGCGAACAGGCCGCTGTTCGCCGTGCCGCGCTGGAAAATCGTCTCAACGAACTGGCCCGCCTCATCCACGGCGTCGAACTGGTTTTTGGCCGCCGTGCTGCGGCTACGGGCAAACTGTTTGGTTCGGTGACGACACAGGAAATCGCAGACGAACTCAACCGCGCTACGGGTGTAGACATTAACCGCCGCCGCATCAGCCAGCAACCGCTGCGCGAAATCGGCGTTCACAATGTGCCCGTTCGCCTGGGTACAGAAATCTCCCCCGAACTCAAGGTTATCATTGTTCGCGAAGAAGAACTTGCTGAGTTTCTGCAGCGCCGGGCAAAGGCTGCCGAACAGGCTGCTGCGGCCAAGGCCGAACCCGCTGGTGAGGCGGAGCCTGAGGGCGCTGAAGAATCGGCTGTTGAAGCACTGGCTGCGCCTGAAGCCGAGGCCGGGGAAACCGCGACTGAATAGGTCCGCTTGCGCGACCCGACAGGCAGCCCCGCCGCAGACTTCCCGCGTTCGGGGCTTGTTTGTTTAAGGTGAAATATGGACGCACATGCACTGGGGCAGTATCTCCGCGAAGCCCGTGAAGCCAAAGAGCTTACGCTGGACCAGGCCGAAACGACTCTGAAGATCCGCCGCCGCATTCTGGAAGGCTTTGAGCAGGGCAGCTTTAACGTCATCGATGCCTCACCCGTACAGATTCGCGGTTTCATCCGCAATTACGCGCGCTTCCTGAGCCTCGATGAAGACCTCGTCCTGCAGTTCTATGATTCAGCCATTACGCCCGCTGCGCGCCGCCGTAGCCGTCGCCCAACCGCCGAACCCCACACGCATCCTTCACCTGCTGAAGCGTCTCGCCCCGAAACCCAGTCCCGGCGGCCCTCCCGTACCAAACGCCGCAACCCGCTGCGCCTGGTCACCATTATCGTCCTTACACTGGCAGCGCTCTCCGTGATCGCATTTGTGGCGCTTGAACTGGTAGAACAACCTTCTGCACCGGCGGAAAACACACAAGTGGCCAGCGCGAATATCCTGAGCGATGGACTTCCCACACTCACAGGTACGCCTCGCCCAACGCTGGAACTGCTGCGTTCGCCTACCCTCATCCCGCGTGTGCCACAGAACTACAGCGGCCAGGAAATTCTGGTAACCATCGAGATGCGCCAGCGCGCCTGGGTGCGGATTGTGGTGGATGGGGTCGAAAATTTCGCGGGATTAGTTACACCGGGTACGATTCTCGAAGCCCCCGGCGTCAACCAGATTATCGTCAGTGCCAGTAATGCCAGCGCGCTGCTGGTAACCTATAACGGCCAGCAGCAGCCGTCGTTCGGGGCGCGCGGTCAGTCCGTCGAAATCAATTTCGGACGCAACAACAACATCACCATCAGCAGTGGGCCAGATGTACTGCCAACGTCCGAGTTCAGCCCCACGCCAACCCGCACTGTCGAGTCGCTGGCAGCCACGCTGATCGCCGGGCAAACCGCAAGCGCGACCTTTGCCCCTACGCCGCTGCCCCTGCCGACTGTGGAGTCCGCTGTAGAGTCTGCGCAGGTCACGCCACAGGGGGGCACACCCACAG
>CAZQIJ010000561.1:0-3061 GCA_964592955.1 uncultured Anaerolineaceae bacterium | reverse complement strand
GGGGGTTATTTCCCCCGCGCCCAGCGCAGCGTTGGGGAGAGGGGGCAGGGGGTGAGGGCAACTGCGCAACCACCCCCCAACGCACCGCAGGCGCTGCAAGGATTGTCTGAAAATTGTCCCTATTTCGCCGCTTGATGCAGCAACCAGGGTATAACTGAAACAGGGGATGAGCGCTGCTCATATTACAGTCTCACAACCTTCTGTCCATCCGCCGTACCCCATAACTGTCCCAGGTGCACACCCTGTATAATGGGACTGTGGCCGCACATTTACCAGCGAGGTATCTATGCACGCAATTCAGGAAACACCCGTCTCTATGCACCGTTTGCAGCATCAATTGCGCCGCAAACTGCCGTATCTGGTCTTCGTCACCGTGTTGGCGCTGCTGGTGATTGCACCACTCAGCGCGCAGGACGGCACGGCGACAGAAGAACCGCCCATCTCTACCCCGGACGTGCTTCCTACCGAGGCACCCCCCCCGGCGACCGAAACACCACTGCCCACCGCCTTCCGCCCTATTGACCTGCCCACGCAGCAGCCCACCGAAGCTCCCACCGAAGCTCCCACTGAAGCCCCCATCGAAGTCCCCACTGACCTGCCCACGCAGCAGCCCACCGAAGCCATCACCCCGCCAGAGGACGCCGTCCTCTTCCAGGACGATTTCGAGCGCGGTTTGGCGCTGTGGAGCCTGGTGCCGCCTGTGGAGGCGCTGCAGGACGGGGATAACGGTGTGGCGCTGCTCGCTGAAGGCGGCGCGCTTAGCCCGCTCGCGCCCATCGGCGCATCGTCGTTCCGGTCCAGCGTGTGGTTCAACCTCGCTGCCGGTGGCGTGCTGACGGTCGGTTTCGACGGCCTCAACGTCGTCGTCAGCGAATTTGGCAGCGCCCTTACCACCAGCGCGGATCCCAGCGCCGCCGTGATCACAGGCAATATCCCGGTGGCCGCCAATACCTGGGCCATGCTCCAGGTGGATATTCGCCCCGGCACGGTAGAGGTCAGCCTCAACAATCAGCCAGACTTCACGTTCCAGGGCGGCACCCGCAGCTTTACCGGCCTGGGTGTGGATGCAGGGCGTGTGATGGTGGATGATGTGCGCATCGTCCCGCTTACGCACACCGTGCCCAATCCGCAGCCCACCACCGAGTCCACGCCAGAGGCGACCGCCGAATCCACCGCAGAGACTACGCCAGAGTCCACGCCAGAGGCGACCGCCGAACCCACCGCCGAACCGACCCCGGATTTCGCCCCGGCCAACCTGGACAAACTGAACGGCGGCCTGCGCAACATCATCGAAAGCTATGAAAGCGCCCCCGGCACAGACAGCGACGCGGCCTTTGCCCTGGCCAGCACCTATTACGTGACGCGCGATGGCCAGGACCGCATCGAGGTCGTGACGTGGGCCGCCAGCGGCCACAGCGCGGATGTGGTCGCGGCCACCGTCGAAGCGGCTGGCGGCAGCATCACCCTGCGCGATACCACCAGCGTGAGCGCCTGGCTCTCGCTGAACGGCATCGCCCGCCTCACCCATGAGGATGCAGTCGCCGTCCTCCAACTGCCGGTGCGCGCCACGTCGCGCATCAGCGAAAGCGACTTTGCCGGCAACCAGACGCGCGGCCCGCAGGGCGAAGCCGCCACCGAAGGCTACGATATCGTGGGCGCGCACACCTGGCACCGGGCCGACCTCAAAGGCGCGGGCGCAGAGATCGCCATCATCGATACCGGTTTCGGCAGCCCCAGCGTGGCCAGCAATACCGATATGCAGTGCCTGAACTCGTACCCGAACATCACGCTCAGCGCAGGGGCGCGGGCAGATGGCGACACGCGCAGCGGCCTCTATATGCTGGAAGTCATCTGCGATATCGCGCCAGACTCTAACGTGCGCCTCTACAAGGCCAACAACCTGGGCCAGACCTATACCGCCATCAACAGCGCCGCCAGCCAGGTGGATGTGATCGTGATCGGCCTGGATCTGGGGGTGGCCACCAGCCCCGGCGACGGCAGCCTGGGGTACAGCAGTTCCAGCGACATCTACACCGCCATCGAGTCTGCCATCAATAACGGCGTCGTCGTCATCGCCAGCGCTGGCAACAGCGGCGCGGCTTACCAGGCGTTCACCGCCCCGCGTGCGAGCTTCAGCGCGATCTCGCTGGCCGTCACCGCCGCCCCCGGCGAAGTGCTCAGCGTAAGCTGGAACGACTGGGCGAACAATCCCAACGGCGGGGCCGCGCCAGAAACGCTGAACGCCACGCTAAGCGGCAGCGGCTTCACCCCCATCGCGCAGGCCACGCGCAGCGGCAACCCGGCCTACCAGTACACGCTGCCCAGCAGTTGTACCACCAACGCGCAGGGGTTGTGCAGCGCCACCTTCACCCTCAATACGGTGGGCGGCGATGCCACCGATATCGTGTTCCAGGTGCAGGTTTCCGGCACCACCAGCACGCTCGCCACCCCGACCGGCGGCACGTTCACCCTGCACACCGATGCCGGTGCCATCTCTCGCCCTGGTGATATGGCAGAGGTGATCACGGTGGGCGCGATCTGCCCCAACGGTCAGGACCAGTTCCCCACGCTGGCCTACAGCGGGCGCGGGCCGGTGTTTGGCCAGGGCGGCAGCTACAGCGTCCCCACCGGCACGCTGTCGCGGGCAGACGTGAAACCGGATCTGGTAGCGCCGTCGCAGGTGACGGTGAGCAACCGCAGCGGCAACATTGTAACGTGCGATGCCGGTTTCGGCGGGTCGCAGGCCAGCGCCGCGCACGTGGCCGGTATGGCCGCGCTGCTCATCAGCAACAGCGGCATGTCGGTCTTCAACGGCAACGACGCGCAGTTGGCCATGAAGGACTATCTGCAGGGGCGCGGCATCGAGCTGCCCATGAACGCTGCCGATGGCCTGGACCAGCGCTATGGCGCGGGTGTGCCCGTGCTTGGCAGCCCTGGCTTCGACTTCGACCGCCAGTTCGTGCAGGGCGCGTTCACCAGCCCCAACCGTCTGCCGGTGGGCGTGTGCAGCGGGCCGGTGGTTTTTGCCGGTGCCTATAACCTGGATATCGACAACACCGAC
>CAZQIJ010000560.1:0-3063 GCA_964592955.1 uncultured Anaerolineaceae bacterium | reverse complement strand
CATTACAGCCTTCTAACCCTTCGGACAACTGACAACTATTGAAATCTGTCAGTTGTTACGTTACACTGCCGCCATCACTTGAATGCACATCCGCATACCTATCCGATGGAGGAAACACGATGACACGCACACTTGGCACACACGGGCCGCGCGTCTTCCCGCTGGGGCTGGGACTCATGGGCATGTCTGACCTGTATGGCCCGGCAGACGACGCCGAAAGCATCGCCACCATTCACGCCGCCCTGGATGCTGGCATCACGCTGCTGGATACCGGGGACTTTTACGGCGCGGGCCACAACGAGCTGCTGCTGCGCGACGCCCTGCGCGGTCGCCCCCGCGCAAACGCCATCATCAGCGTGAAGTTCGGCGTGCTGCGCGATCCGTCCGGCGGCTGGAACGGCATCGACGCCCGCCCCGCCGCCCTGAAGAATTTCCTCGTGTACAGCCTGCGCCGCCTGGGTACGGACTACATCGATATCTATCGCCCTGGGCGCATCGACCCGCAGGTGCCCATCGAAGACACGGTCGGCGCAATCGCCGATATGGTCAGGGCCGGGTATGTGCGCCATATCGGGCTTAGCGAAGCCGGTTCAGAGAGCCTCCGCCGGGCGCACGCCGTCCACCCCATCAGTGATCTGCAGATCGAGTACTCGCTCATCTCGCGCGGGATCGAAGAGTCCGTGCTGCCCACCTGCCGCGAACTGGGCATCGGCATCACCGCCTATGGGGTGCTCTCGCGCGGGCTGATCAGCGGGCACTGGTCGAAAACGCGCGAAACCGCCGCCCATGACTTCCGCAACTTCAGCCCGCGCTTCAGCCCACAGAATATCGACCAGAATCTGGCGCTGGTGGACGCCCTGCGCGCCATTGCACAGGCCAAAGGCGTGACCGTCGCGCAGATTGCCATCGCCTGGGTGCTGGCGCGCGATGAGTCTATCGTGCCGCTGGTGGGTGCCCGCCGCCGCGACCGCCTGAGCGAATCGCTGAGCGCGCTTGCAGTCACGCTGAACGCCGACGATCTCGCCAGCATCGAAGCCGCAGTCCCCCTTGATGCGGTCGCCGGAACGCGCTATGCTCCGCAGCAGATGGCCCACCTGGACAGCGAACGCGGATAGCGCACACGCCGGAACGCGCGCCGTAAGACAGGGGCAGCCCCCTGTCATCCACCGGGCGCGCCCCCTGCACCCCGCCGCCTTTTCCTGGTGATGCGCCGTCTGCCTGCCGCATGAAACGCACGGTGCCCGGTACGGCGCGCCGTGCCTGGTCTGATCGTCAGAGGGATTATGACGGATACGCCACTCACCCCCGAACGCATCCTGGACGCCGCCGAAGACGTGCTGCGGCGCTTCGGGTCAGATAAAGCCAACGTCGTTGATGTGGCGCGCGCGCTGGGCGTGAGCCATGGCAGCGTGTATCGCCACTTCGCCAGCAAAACCGCGCTGCGCGAAGCCGTTACCGAACGCTGGCTGAGCCGCGTCTCTGTGCCGCTGGCGCACGTGGCCGCGGCGGACGACGCGCCAGCGGTGCGGCTGCGGCGCTGGCTGGACCTGCTGGTGACCACCAAGCGCGGTTGGGCGCACAGCGACCCGGAACTCTTCGACAATTACCTGAAGCTGGCAGCAGAGGCCGGCGATGTGGTGACAGCCCATGTCGATACGCTGGTGGCGCAGCTCGCGCAGATCATCGCAGACGGTGTCGCCGCTGGCGCGTTCGGCGTCAGCGAACCGCTGTCTGCCGCCCGCGCGGTGTTCGACGCCACCGGGCGCTTCCATAACCCCATGTTCGTGCAGCACTGGGGGCTGCCGCACATCGACGCACACTATGAAGCCGTGCTCGCGCTCATCAGCGCGGGGCTGTCGCACCCACAGCCCTAGTACAGCGCCAGAATGCGCATGATGGGGTACAGGGTTTCGCTCCCTGCCGGGATTATGGGGGCAGCGCCCCTATACACGCGATGCGCGTTTCACCCTCTCCCGAACGCTTCGCTGGGAAAGGGATTTAGGGTGCGGGCAGGCTTCGCCAACAACATCTGTTACCTGTTACCCAGGCGGCTCTGGCGGTCGTCCTCTAACATGCGCGCGATCTCCGCGGTCTCCAGCGCATCCACATACCAGTCGATGGCCTCGCGCATGTATTCCGCCAGGTGGGTGTGCATGGCCGCAAAATTCTTCTGGAAATCCGGGTGCGTGTTATACAGCTCCCCCAGTCCGCGCAGGATGTCAGGCGTCGGTTCATAGAAGTAGCGCAGGTGATCATGCCAGCGCGCCATCAGCGCCTGAACCTCCCCGCTGTTGTGCGGCGTGCCCGCTTCCAGCGCGTCCACAATCGCGCTGTAGATCGCGTTGCCTTCCTCCAGGATCGCGTCTTTTTCCACGCTGGTATAACTCCCCCAGCGCCGCACGGACTCATTCACATTGTCCGGGCCATGTTCCAGGCGGATTTCCCGCTCGTACTGCTTCTGCTTCGCCTCGCTGAACGGCTTGAACAGCTTCTTCCTGCTCATCGGTGCCCCCTCGGTTAAATGCGCCAGCGTTTCGTCCACCGTCGCAATCAGATCATGCACATGATCAACCCTGTCCAGCAGCGCGTCGCGGTGCTGCCGCAGCGCCTCCACCACGTCGAAATCCGGCTGATCCAGCAGCGCCATGATCTGCGCCAGTTCCAGCCCCACCTCGCGGTACAGCAGGATCTGCTGCAGGCGGTAGAGCGCGGCGTCGTCATAGTAGCGGTAGCCGTTGGCCCCCACCTGCGTGGGCCGCAGCAGGCCGATTTCATCATAGTGATGCAGCGCCCGCACCGTGACACCGGCCAGCGCGCTGAGCTGTTTGACGGTATAACGGGTGATCATCGCACGTCCTCTCTTCACATCACACGCATCATAAACCATCACGTTACGTGAGAGTCAAGAGGGCGCGGCGGGTGCAGTTGGGCGAAACCCTGCGCGGGGAAGCTGTGGGTGGGTTGTGCATCGCTGGCCTGGACGGGGAAAGGGGTGAGGCGAAACGCGCGCCGCTTGCACTGGCATTCAGGCAAACCCGCACCGCGCGCCTCACAACCTCATCG